>NZ_QXQR01000005.1:0-119660 GCF_003660355.1 Helicobacter sp. L8 | reverse complement strand
GAGTGGGGGGCGCAGAGGTGGGGGTGTTGTTGGGGATGGAGGCGGTGGGGGGGATGGGGTAGGTTTGTTGGGGTTTGTAACTGCTAAGGGCGTTAGTGGCACTCTGTGCGCTGGCAATCGCGCTTGTTGTGGGGGTGAGTTGGGCTTGCAAGATGTTGGTAACCCCGCTAGTTTGGTTGCTCAAATAGCCAAAATAACCCATAAACATCGCTTGTGCCCACCAGTTATACCCGCACACCGCATAGCCTTCCGAAAAATCCAAACCTATGGCTGGTGAATCGTAGCAGTATTTCACATTGGGACTCTTCCAATTCTTTAAGACTTCCTGTTTTTGAGAAGCCGAAGGGGTGGCAGGGGGACCATTGTGGCTATGCGCTCCGGGTACCACGCTCATAAACCACACCGGGTTGAGCACAAAGGTTTGGAGCATGTCGGGCACAAAGGTGTTCACATACGCGTCCACAAAATTAGTTGCGGTGGTGAAATTGCCCTTATTTAAAGCTTGGCTTAAAGTGTTGTAGAGGCTTGAATTGGCAAAATTGCCCACAAAATTGGCATTTCCCACATAGCCATCCATGAAGTTAAAAAAACTCTCCATGCCTTTCATGGCTGTTTGGGAGCTCACACTCACGCTTTCATGGACACAGCCCCCATAAGCGCAGTTAGAAGGACCAATATAGACATTTTTTTGGAGCTCTGCTACATTAAAGAGGGTATTCCAAATCTCTTGGGGGGTGAAGCCATATTTGGCTGTGGCTTTTTGAAATTTAGCTAAGAGGCTTGTTGTCCCCCCTTCATAACCACAATTGTTGATACTACTCGCTTGGTTATTGATGATAATATCAAACACGCAGGTGTCGCCCGCGTTGATGAAGGCTTTGCCCGTAGTGCCATTATTTAAAAAAAAGGTTTTTCCATCCGCATAGCGCACCCACTGGTTATGGAAAGCGCGCCCTACAATCTGTGTTAGGCTGGTGATTTGGCTAAGGGCTTGGCTAATGGCAGTGGTTTTATCATTGGTGAGGGTGGAGAGCTTGTTGGCGTTTTCAATGGCGATCTTTTGGTTAGCCTTGCTTAATCCTTGAATATCCCCGCTCACCACAGAAATCATATGGCTAATATCCCCGCTGAGGGTGGCGATCGCTTGGCTCACCTGCGCGGGCGTTAAGCTAGAGATATTGCCCTGCAAGATCGGGGGGAGAGCTAGGGGGGTGTAGGGGATGCCTAGTTCTTTAGCCACTTGGGCGATCTGGGTGTTGTAAGAGTCAAAGGTTTTGATCGCATTTTGCAAGATCACTTGGTTTTGGCTGGTGGAGTGGCTTAGGGCTTGCTGGTATTTTTTGAGCGCGCTCTGGGCTTGGTTGACTAGGTTTTGGTTGGCATCTTGGTAGTCTGTTAGGATTTTATTGAGGTAGTTTTGGTAATCCGTAACACTGGTGGTGATTTGGCTAAGATCACCGCTAGGGTTGGCGATATAGCTTTGTATTTTGGCTAAAAGCGTGTTGAGCGCGATCGAGTTGGGGTTTAGGCTTTGGAGCTGTTGGGCTAGGGCTTTGAGCTGGGTGATGGTTTGGGCTTGGTTAGCCTTGAGTTTGGCGATGGCGTTGTTGTAGTCTTGGAGTTCTTGGTGGTAGGCTTGGATTTCTTGCGTGTTATTGCTGGGCACACTGCGCACGCTCTCCACAGAATTACCCCCCCCAAGACTCATCCCAAAGGAGAAAAATGGTCCGTCCAAATACGAGGCAAGGGGGTGGGCTAGCAAAAGCGTGTGCCAACAAGCTAAAACAACAACAAACCTTAGCATGGAGTTATTGTAACCATATTGCCTTTGTAAAATCTATAAAAATTCGCTTTTTGGGGATTACAGAACACGGCGCAACGCACATTCCATCAAGACACCTCCCTAGTGCGCAAAAAACTATGTGCAGGGAGCTTGGCGGGGAGCTTGACTGGGTGGGTGTTACCACTATGGATAGCCTCTAACTCCCTGCCATCTTGCAAGAGAATTTTATACAAGCATAGATAGTAGCGATCCTCAAAGGTGTAAATCTTGCCAATCTCATTGAGGGTTGGGGCTAGATGCGCCTTGTAGGGCAAGATGATTTCATAATTGACATGGGGCTTGGTGGTGAATTTGCACAGAAAGTATTCCCCATTGTCCAACACCTCCCCATTGACTTGAAAATCCCCCTCGCTGATCGCACTCTTAAAATTTTGGGTGTCTAGGCGTTGGTGGGGGCGTTGGATCAAATAGCCTTGCGTGAAACCGCGGTTTTTAAGCGTGGCTAATTCGGCTTGGTAAAGCGCGGGGCGGTGCTGGTTGTTATAATAGTCCTCTATGGCGGTGCGGTAGGTTCTAGTGGTGATAGCAGCATAATAGCTAGACTTGGTGCGCCCCTCAATTTTGAGCGCGCTAATGGCTTTGCTATCCAAGATCGCGCCAATATGGCTAGCCAAATTTAAATCTTTAGCATTGAGAATATGCGTCCCTATGCCCTCCTCTTCTTCAAGGCGCATCATCACGCCCGTATCTGGGTTTTTAATGTAATATTCATAGTCAAAACGGCAATCATTGGCACAGCTCCCCCGGTTAGGCACACGCCCATGTTGCAAGGCTGAGATGAGGCAACGCCCCGAAAAGGCAAAACACATGCTCCCATGCACAAAAATTTCTAATTCTAAATCTGGGAGGGCTTTTTTGATCTCAATCACATCGCTTAGACTCATCTCTCTAGCGACTACAATGCGTTTCACGCCCATTTCATAAAACGCCCGTGCGTCTAAGACATTCATCACATTGGCTTGGGTGGAGAGATGGATAGGAATGTGGGGGGTGAGTTTTTGAGCCAGTTTGAGCACACCAATTGTAGCGATGATGAGCGCGTCCACCTTGCAATCGGCAAGTTTGTATAAATGCTCTTCTAAAAGTTTGATTTGGGAATTAAAAGGGAAGGCGTTCAGCGTGGCGTAAAATTTCTTACCCCGCGCGTGGGTGAGCTCCACCCCTTGTTTAAAACTCTCTAAATCAAAATTTTTAGAGGCGCGACTGCGCAGAGAAAACTGCCCTAAGCCCCCATAGAGCGCGTCCGCGCCATAATCTAGGGCGATTTTGAGCTTATGTAAATTCCCTGCGGGGGCTAGCAATTCTACAGGCATACAAGGGGGTTACTTCTTCCCAAAAGCCGCGATTAATGCCTCAATGTCGCTTTCACTGGCTACACTCTCGCTATCATCACCAATGATGTAAGAGGCAGAACTCACGCGCTTGGAATCCTCAATATTGCCCTCAAACAGAGAGTTCATATACTGCGTAAGCGCGCGCATGACATTGATCACCCGTTCGATCTTTTGGCGGTGGATGTCTTGAAATTGCATGATGTCCATCGCCTGCATCGCGCTATCCAAACACCCCTCTGCGCTCTCTTGGATTCGATCGATCCCCTTTAAAATTTCTTGGGTCTCCTCTAGGGAAGTTTGGAAAGTGCGAATCAAGGGGAAGGCTTGCGCTAGGGTTTCAAAAATCTCTAAATGCTTTTGCAAGGGGGCTTTGATCTGCTTGAGTATCTTGGCGATATTTTCCGAACTTGCGCTAATGTAGTCCAGCTGGTCGAACACTTGGGTGGCTTTAACCTCCGAATCGCGCGTAACATCATCTAGCTGGTGCACCACCTTGTGCTCTTCAGTGGGAGGGGGGGGAGGCCATTCCTCAGAATCCACCTTGCCGTATTTTTCTGCCATTTTTTGATCTACCCTATAGTGTTCGTAAGCATCATCCCAAGTCTTTTCTTTTTCCTCCTTAGGGTGCGCCATTTCGTTGCGTTCTGCCTCCTTGTCCAAGGGCTCCATTGCCTCCAAGCCCCCCGCGTTGATCAAGGCATCTAATTCTTCTTGCGTCATTCACTCTCCTTGAATTTGGGCTGAATTATAGCTAAACACTTTTGCGTCTAGCTTATTGCGCCTTAGAGACGAGCACGGCTTCCATCATCGCATCCAAATCCCCATCTAAGATCGCCTCCACATTGCTATAGGCGATCTCAGAGCGCGCATCCTTAATCTGCTGGTAGGGGGCTAGCACATAACTTCTAATCTGGTGCCCCCAACCAATTTCGCTTTTTTCCTCTGCGCTATTTTGTTCTCTTTGTTTGTGTAGCTCTAATTCATAGAGGCGGGATTTGAGCATTTTAAGAGCCATCGCTTTATTTTTGTGTTGGCTGCGATCGTTTTGGCATTGCACCACAATGCCGGTGGCAAAATGCGTGATACGGATAGCCGATTCGGTTTTATTGACATGTTGCCCGCCCGCCCCGCTGGCGCGGTAGGTGTCAATGCGGATGTCCTTATCCTCAATCACAATATCAATGTCATCGTCCACTTCCGGACTCACCTGCACGCTAGCAAAGCTGGTATGTCTTTTGCCATTGGCATTAAAGGGGGACATGCGCACAAGGCGGTGCACCCCATTTTCATTTTTCATGTAGCCATATACATTGACTCCTCTAATGATAAAAGCCACGCCCTTAATGCCTGCCTCCTCGCCCTCTTGGTAATCTAGCAATTCCACCTTAAAGCCCTTGCGCTCCGCCCAACGCAAATACATGCGATAGAGCATACTCCCCCAATCTTGACTCTCCACCCCCCCAACACCCGGCTGGATACTCACAAGCGCATCGCGCCCGTCATGGGCGTTAGCCAACATCACCCCCACCTCCAAACTCTGCACACGCGCTTGCAAATGGGGCGCGTCTTCAAAGAGTTGACTCAAGGTGTCCGGATCCTCATCTTGCACTAATTCAAAGAGTTCGCGCGCTTCATCTAGGGCATTTTTCGCGCTCTGGTAAGTGGCTAAAAGCCGTTCTATTTTGACCTTCTCTTGGTTTTTAGAGGTGGCGCGTTCTTTATCCTGCCAAAAGAGGGGATTGGCTTGTTCGCGTTCCAAAGAAACGAGCGCGTCCTGCAAACTTTCTGGCTTGATGATTTGGGCAATATTCTGGCACTTGCTCTCTAAGTCCTTGAGTAACTCGCTGTATTGGTAAGCGTCCATGACATTCCATTAAGGGTTTTCTTGTAACATAACATTATTACTTTTAAAGGACGCTCATGTATGCTACTCAAATTTTAGAGGGGATCAAAAAAACCTACCCACACCAACGCGAGTTTCACCAAGCCGTTACCGAGTTGTTGCACTCTCTAGCTCCTGTGCTCAAAGACCCTATCTACCAAAAACACGCTATTTTAGAACGCTTGGTTGAGCCCGATCGCGAGATTTTTTTCCGTGTGGCGTGGATGGACGATGCGGGGAAGATCCAAGTCAATCGGGGTTGTCGAATCGAATTTAATGCCGCCATTGGACCTTATAAGGGAGGCTTGAGGTTTCACCCCAGTGTGAATGAAAGCATTATCAAGTTTTTAGGTTTTGAGCAGATTTTTAAAAACGCCCTCACCACTCTTAACATGGGCGGGGCTAAGGGGGGGAGCGATTTTGACCCCAAGGGCAAGAGCGATGCAGAGATCATGCGTTTTTGCCAAGCTTTTATGGACGAACTCTACCGCCACATCGGCGCGTTAACCGATGTGCCCGCCGGGGATATTGGGGTGGGGGCGCGCGAGATTGGCTATCTCTTTGGGCGTTATAAAAAATTGGTGAATCGCTTTGATGGGGTGTTGACGGGCAAGGGCTTGGATTGGGGGGGGAGTTTGGTTAGAAAGGAGGCAACTGGTTATGGCTGTGTTTACTTCGCCCAAGAAATGCTGGGGGCTAGAAAAGAAGACTTGGTTGGCAAGGTGTGTAGCGTTTCTGGGAGTGGGAATGTGGCGATTTACACCATTGAAAAACTCTACGAAGTGGGCGCACTCCCTGTAACAGCTAGCGATTCAAAGGGCATGGTTTACGATTCTGAGGGGATCGATTTAGACTTGCTCAAAGAGATTAAAGAGGTGCGCGGGGGGCGCATAGAGGAATACGCACAGCACAAGCGCAACGCGCAATACACCGCCGCTAAAGACTACAGGAGTGGCACTAATGGGGTGTGGAGTGTGCCCTGCTTTGCGGCTTTTCCTAGCGCAACCCAAAATGAACTTAGCCTTACAGACGCGCAAACCCTGCTAAACAATGGCTGTAAATGCGTGGTGGAGGGGGCTAACATGCCCTCTAGCACCCAAGCGGCAGAAATGTTTTTGCAGGCTAAGATTTGCTATGGTCCGGGCAAGGCGGCTAATGCGGGCGGGGTGGCTGTGAGCGGGTTGGAGATGGCGCAGAACGCGAGCATGAACCCTTGGAGTTTTGAAGTGGTGGATCGCCAATTACGCACTATTATGAAAGAAATTTTTGAAAACAGTGCCCAAACTGCACAGGAGTTTGGCGATCCCACAAACCTAGTCTTAGGGTCTAATATCGCTGGGTTTAGAAAAGTCGCTGATGCGATGATCGATCAAGGGTATTAGAGGTGGTGTGCTCAGAGGGATTCAAACCCCCGACCTACAGGACCGCAACCTGTTGCTCTATTCAGCTGAGCTATGAGCACCCAAAACGCCCATTATAACAAAATTTGCGCAGTTTTAGGTTAAATTTTACAAAAACTTGTTAAGATGAGGCAAATTAGCAAGAAAGTAGGTGATGGCATGCCCGGGATTAAGGTTAGAGAGAGCGATAGTTTTGATGAGGCTTATCGGCGTTTTAGAAAGCAAACCGATCGCAATTTGATCGTGACAGAATGCCGTGCGCGGCGTTTTTTTGAGTCTAAAACCGAAAAGCGCAAAAAGCAGAAGATCAACGCCAAGAAGAAAATCTTAAAACGCCTGTATATGCTAAGGCGTTATGAATCCAAGCTGTAGGGGGTCTTTGTGGAATTTAGCGGGCATAATGTGCTGGTAACCGGAGCCAATCGCGGGATTGGGCGCGCTGTCGCTCTTTTGTTGGGGCGTTACCGTAATAAAGACGATCAACCCCTGAAGGTGTGGATCAACTACCGCAATGATCACAAGGGCGCAGACGCTCTAAAAGAGGACATTGAAAACTTGGGGGGGCGTGCGGCTTTGCTTAAGTTTGATGTTACCAATGAAGAGGAGTTTGTGGAGGGGATAAGGCTCATTGTGGAGAGCGATGGGGGTTTGAGCTATTTGGTGAACAATGCCGGAATTGTGTTAGACAGGCTGGCTGTGCGCATGAAAACTGAAGAGTTTACGCATGTGCTAGAAACTAACTTGAAGTCGGTTTTTGTGGGCTGTCGCGAAGCCTTGAGAGTGATGGGCAAACAGAAGTTTGGGAGCGTGGTGAATCTCTCCTCCGTGATCGCTGAGAGAGGGAATTTAGGGCAGACTAATTACGCGGCTAGCAAGGGTGGGGTGATTTCCATGAGTAAATCCTTTGCCTATGAGGGGGCTTTGCGTAATATCCGTTTTAATTGTATCACCCCGGGCTTTATCGCCACAGACATGAATGCCGGGCTGAGTGATGAACTTAAGGCGGGCTATTTGAAGAATATCCCCCTAGCCCGCTTAGGGGAGGCTAGAGAGGTGGCGGGGGCGGTGGCGTTTTTGCTTAGCGATTTGGCTAGCTACATCACCGGGGAAACCCTTAAAGTCAATGGTGGCTTGTATATGTAGGCAAAAACCCCTCTTAAAGGAGAAACGATGAAATGGGTGTTTTTAATTTTGTTGTTGGTGATCATTTACTTCCTATATCGGATCGTAGATGTGTTGGAGCACAAGTAACCTTATTTAAGGTTGTTGAAGCGATTTTAGGCTAGAATTTCGGCTTAATTGGAAAATTTGGATAGGAGATTTTATGGCGTTGTTTGAGGAAATTCGGGCGGTGATTGTGGAGCAGTTGAATGTGAGCGAGGCGCAGGTAACAGAGGAGGCGGATTTTATCAAAGATCTCAACGCCGATTCGTTGGATGTGGTGGAGCTGATCATGGCTTTAGAAGAGAAATTTGGGATTGATATTCCTGACGATCAAGCAGAAAAAATCAAAACCGTTGGCGATGTGATTAAGTTTATTGAAGAGCATAAACTAGCGTAGTGGCGTGTTCGTCTTGGCGCATGACTGAAAGGAGAGTTGTTGCGTAGGGTTGTAGTAACGGGCATGGGTATGGTGAACGCCCTAGGTCTAAACAAAGAGATTGCCTTTGATGCCATTGTGCGTGGAGAATGCGGAGTTAGGACAATTTCTTGTTTTGACACAACGGGGTTCCCCGTGCGAATCGCCGCTGAGATCACCAATTTTGACCCCGCTTTTGTCATGAATCTCAAAGATGTGAAAAAGGCAGGTCGTTTTATCCAACTAGCCTTGTTGGCAAGCCAAGAGGCGATGGTGGAGAGTCAAATCCTTGTGGAGGGCAGATGCCCGGAGTCGTTTGCTACGAGAATGGGGGTGAGTTCGGGGTCTGGGATTGGGGGCTTGGGCAATATTGAAGCCAATTCCATTTATTGTTATGATAAAGGTCCTAGAAAAGTCAACCCTTTCTTCATCACTTCCGCTTTGGTGAATATGATCGGGGGGTTTGTGTCCATTGAATATGGCATTAAGGGTCCCAATATTTCTAGCGTAACCGCCTGCGCGGCTGGCACGCATGCCATCATTGAGGCGCACAAAACCATTCTCTTAGGCGGTGCCGATCGCATGTTGGTAGTGGGCGCGGAGTCCACGATTTGCCCTGTGGGGATTGGAGGTTTTGCTTCTATCCGTGCTCTGTCCAACCGCAATGAAGAGCCCCTCAAAGCGTCTAGACCCTTTGATAAAGAGCGCAATGGTTTTGTGATGGGCGAGGGGGCTGGGGCGCTAATCTTAGAGGAATATGAAAGCGCTAAAGGGCGCGGAGCGCAGATAGTCGCGGAGTTGGTGGGCTATGGGGAGAGTGGGGATGCCAGCCACATCACCGCACCAGCACCCAATGGCGAGGGGGCTTATCGTGCCATGCGCTATGCTTTGCAGATGGCTAGCGAGCATGGCGCAAAAGTGGGCTATATCAACGCGCATGGCACTAGCACCAGTTATAATGATCTTTACGAGACGATCGCGCTTAAAAATGTCTTCAATGGTAAAGAGAATGTCCCCCCGGTGAGCTCCACTAAGGGGCAGATCGGGCATTGCTTAGGCGCAGCTGGAGCGATTGAAGCGGTCATCTCTTTAATGGCACTCCAAAGGGGGGTGATGCCCCCTACCATCAACCAAGAAGTTAAGGACCCGGGTTGTGATTTGGATTATATCCCTAATGAGGCGCGTCCCTCTAAATTGCAGGCAGTCATGAGTAACTCCTTTGGCTTTGGAGGCACCAACGCAGTGGTGGTTTTTAAAGCCCTTTAGGTTTAAGTGTGGCAGTTTACTTAGATTTTGAGAATCGCATCAAGGGGATTCAAGATGACATTGAAATGGCTTCTATTAGGGGCGACACAGACGCACAGGACATTTTAGAGAAGCGCCTGAGCAAAGAAATTAAGAGCGTATATGCTAACCTGACAGACTACCAACGCCTCCAACTTGCCCGCCACCCCGATCGCCCCTACGCGATGGATTATATAGAGTTGATTTTAGAAGACCGCTATGAGATGTTTGGGGATCGCCATTTCAGCGATGATAAGGCGATTGTGAGTTTTATTGGCAAGATCGGCGGAGTGGCTGTGGTGGTGATCGCAGAGGAAAAGGGGCGAGGCACTAAGAATAAACTCAGGCGCAACTTTGGCATGCCCAATCCAGAGGGTTATAGGAAAGCCCTGAAAAGCGCAAAATTTGCCGAAAAATTCAATTTACCCATTTTGATGTTAGTGGACACCGCTGGGGCTTACCCGGGGATCGGAGCTGAGGAGAGGGGGCAGAGCGAGGCGATCGCTAGGAATTTGCAAGAGTTCGCCGTGCTCAAAGTGCCCACTATCTCTATTATCATTGGCGAGGGAGGTAGCGGGGGAGCGCTGGCGATTGCCGTGGCGGATCGCTTGGCGATGATGGAATATTCTGTCTTTAGCGTGATTTCCCCAGAGGGGTGTGCGGCTATTTTGTGGAACGATCCTAGTAAGGCAGAGGTGGCGATCAAGGCTATGAAAATCACTCCCAATGATCTCAAGCAGGCTAAACTCATTGATGACATTATCTTAGAGCCCCAAAGAGGGGCGCATCGTGATAAATTAGAAGCCAGCTTGGCGATTAAAAACTACTTTCTTAACCAACTTCCCTTGATTCAGGCGCAGGATTTTTTGGCATTGCGCTATGAAAAATTGATGCGTTGCGGGGCTTTCGCCTAGTGTGGGGGTTTATAATTTTGAATTATAACCGATATAGGAACACCAAAGCAGGGACGCTTTAGGTTAGATTAACAAGGAGTTATTATGGCATTTCAGGTTAATACGAATATCAATGCGTTAAACGCCCACGCCGTGGGTCTAGTTACCCAGCGCGATTTGCGCGAGTCGCTTGAACGCTTGAGTTCGGGTTTGCGAATCAATAAGGCTGCCGATGACGCGTCAGGGATGACTATCGCGGATTCCTTGCGTTCGCAAGCTAAAAGTTTGGGGCAGGCGATCGCCAACACCAACGATGGTATGGGGATTATCCAAATCGCAGACAAGGCGATGGACGAGCAGATCAAAATCCTAGACACGATCAAGGTGAAAGCCACGCAAGCCGCACAGGACGGGCAAAACGCCCAATCTAGAAAAGCACTTCAGGCGGACATCATCCGCTTGATCCAAAGCTTGGATAACATCGGGACCACGACTTCCTATAACGGACAGACATTGTTATCTGGGATGTTTTCTAATAAAGAGTTCCAAGTGGGGGCGTATTCCAACGAGACCATCAAGGCGAGCATCGGTGCGGCCACTTCTGATAAGATCGGTCAAGTCAAGATTGTAACCGGAAAGAATATCACCGCAGCCGGTGAGGTGGCTTTGACCTTTAAGCAAGTGGATGGGGTGCATGATGTGTCTTTGGAGAGTGTGAAAATCTCCACAAGCGCGGGCACAGGGCTTGGCGTATTGGCAGAGGTTATTAATAAAAACTCTAACGCGACTGGGGTGCGCGCCAACGCCAATGTCATCACCACTTCTGACACCGCGATCAAATCTGGGAGCTTGAGTGGTTTGGTGGTGAATGGGGTTCAGATCGGCAACATTCTTGGAATCAAGAAAAACGACAGCGATGGGCGTTTGGTGGCTGCTTTAAACGCGGTTACCGCCCAAACTGGCGTAGAAGCCTATACCGACTCTGTGGGACGCTTGAATCTACGCAGTATTGATGGGCGTGGGATCGATATCAAAGCGAAATCTAGTAATGTGGACGCGCAGGGCTTGGCTTTAGACACTTTGGATGGGGGGCAAAATATCACTCAGGGGTCTTTGAACTTCGGGCGGCTTTCTCTAGTCAGACAAGACGCTAGGGATATTTTGGTGGTTTCTGGGGCTAATGTGAGCGCGTCTGCTGGCTATGCGGCTATCGGGTTTGCTAAGGGTGCGCCCGCTAGCACCACGGTTAACCTTAGAGATGTGCTTGGGGAGTTTAACCAAGCGGTGCGTTCAGCTTCTGGGGCTAATTACAATAAAACCCTTGCGGCTGAAAATCTCACTTTAGGCTCTGGGGTAACCACTTTGCGCGGCGCGATGGTGGTGATGGACATTGCCGAATCGGCGCAAAAAATGCTCGATAAAGTGCGCTCTGACTTGGGTTCTGTGCAAAACCAAATGGTGAGCACGGTGAACAATATCACCATCACCCAAGTCAATGTGAAAGCCGCTGAATCACAAATCCGCGATGTGGATTTCGCCCAAGAGAGTGCTAATTTCAGCAAGAATAACATCTTGGCGCAGTCTGGTAGTTACGCGATGAGTCAGGCCAACACCGTCCAGCAAAATATCTTGCGCCTTTTGACCTAGGGGCGCGTGCCTAGTGGCTTAGCCATAGGGCGATCTCATCAGCCAAAAAAAAAGTCTTGGGCAATGAGTCGCCCTCTTTCCAAATAGCACACTTTTTCTTCTAGCAGGGTTTTGACTTTCTGGGGTGCTAGCAAATCGGTGCTAACCCCCAAATTGCAACGCAAACCCAAAAACAAGGCTTCTAACTCCAAATCCGTGGTGCTCAAGGGCTCCTTGTGGGTGTATAGAGGGTTGGCGGTGTAGCTTGGCACACTTTTGAGTTTATAGAGGCGTGTTTGGCCTACGCGCCCCACTGCGCCCGCCCCACAGCCCACATATTCCAACCCCCCCCAATAGCCTAAATTATGCAGGCATTGGTAATTTCTAGCGTAATTAGACACTTCGTAGGGCACAAACCCCCCTGCGATCAAACAGGCTTGCATGTGTGTGTCTAGGCGGGGCAGTATCTCTAGGGGGGTGTGAGCTAATCTGCTTTGATCCTCTAAAGTGAGACTATAGGCAGAGAGATGATCGATGGGTAAGTTAGAAGCCTGGGCTGCCTCTTGTTCCAAACTCTTAGGGGTATCTAGGGGGGTGTTGTAAATGAGATCAATGCTCAAATGTGCGATGCCACTTTTAGAGGCGTATTCTAAAGCCTTGTAAACATTGTCAGGGTTATGATCGCGTTGCAAAAAGCGTAACTTGGGTTCTAAGAAACTTTGCACCCCTATGGACAGGCGCGTCATGCCAAAATTCTTAAGCGCAACACACCACTGCAAAGAGAGTAAATCCGGATTGGCTTCTAGGGTGATCTCCACATCGGGGCTTAAGCGCGCGTGGCTGGTGATGGCATTAAAGATCTGTTCGTAGTGTTGGATGCCCAGCGTATTGGGCGTGCCTCCCCCGATGAAAATAGATTGCAAATATGCCCCTTTTAGGGACGCGCTTATATCCTGACAGAGTGCCTTGACATAGCCATCTTTGAGTCCATCTAGCCCGCTAAAGGAGTTAAAGGCGCAATACCCGCATTTGCTTTGGCAAAAAGGGATGTGGATGTAAAGACTTTCGGGGGGAGGGCTGGTTTTAAGCATGGCTTAATCCTTGAAATAATACCATTATGGCATATTTTGGTAAGGAGTTGGCTATGAAGAAAGTGGTGCTTTTGGGTGCGCTTGCAGGTTTGAGTTTGCTTTGGGGTGCTGATGCGGCGGTGTTGGTGAAGAAATGTGCGGGTTGCCATGGGGCATCTATGGATAAAAAGGCTTTTGGGAAAGGGCATGTGGTGAACACTTTGGATAGTGCCACCATCAAAGAGGATTTGATGGGATATAAGGCCGGCTCGCTCAATCGCTATGGTTCGGGGGCGATCATGCATAGCCAAGCCAAAAATCTCAGCGATGCGGATATTGACGCGTTGGCAAAATACATCCCCACCCTTAAAAAGTAAATGGGCTGGAGGGGGTTTTATCTGCACTTTAGCCCTGTGTGTTATAATCTCTTAGCTTGGTGTTTTAATGGCACTGATAAAGGATTACACATGGAGACGCAAAAGAGTTATCGTCCTAATGTAGCTGCTGTGGTGCTCTCCTCTTGTTACCCTAGGGATTGCGAGTTTTTTGTCGCCCAACGCATTGATATTCAGGGGGCGTGGCAATTCCCTCAAGGCGGGATCGATCAGGGCGAAACTCCACTCAAAGCCTTGTATCGCGAATTACTAGAGGAGATCGGCACAAACGCTGTAGAGGTGATCGCAGAATACCCCAAGTGGATCACTTATGACTTCCCTCCCACGATGACTAAGAAACTCTACCCCTTTGATGGGCAAAAACAACGCTATTTTTTGGTGCGCCTGAAAAGTAACACCTCCATTAATATCCAAACTCCCTCCCCCGAATTTGATCGTTACGAATTTGTCAAACCCAAAGAGCTCTTTTCTAGAGTGGTGCACTTCAAACGCCAAGTGTATCGCCAAGTCATTGGCTACTTTAGACAACAAGGGTATTTGTAAGTGCTGGTGGTGCAAAAATTTGGGGGCAGTAGCGTGGGGAGTTGCGCGCGTATCCAAGCAGTAGCCCAGAGGGTAGCCCAAAGCAAGGCGCGTTTTGAAGATGTAGTGGTGGTGGTTTCAGCTATGGGGGACACCACAGACGATCTACTAGAACTCGCGCATGCCTTTGGTAACAAACTCAACCGCAGAGAATTGGATCGCCTGCTCAGTAGTGGCGAACAGATTTCTAGCGCGCTTTTGGCGATCGCCTTGGAGTCCTTGGGGCAAAAGGCGTATTCTTTGAGTGGCAAAGACGCGGGGATTTTTACCGACATGCACTTCACACGCGCGCAGATTTTAGAGATAGACACCGCGCGTATCCAAGATTTATTGGCGCAAAATTTTATTGTGGTAGTGGCGGGCTTTCAGGGGGTTAGCAAGAGTGGGGAGATCACCACCTTGGGGCGAGGGGGGAGCGATTTGAGCGCGGTCGCGCTGGCTGGAGCGTTGCGCGCCCACTTGTGTGAGATTTACACCGATGTAGATGGCATTTACACCACCGATCCGCGCCTTGTGCCCAAGGCTAGCAAGATCGCCCAAATTAGTTACGATGAAATGCTGGAGTTGGCTTCTATGGGGGCTAAGGTGTTATTTAACCGATCTGTGGAGCTGGCTAAAAAATACAATATCCCCTTGATCACCCGTAATTCTTTTAACGATAACCCGGGCACTCTCATCACCTCAGAGGAGCAAATTGTGGAAAAACCCATTGTGAGCGGTATCGCCTTGGACAAGGATCAAGCGCGGGTGAATATCATTGATGCGTGCGATTACCCCGGGATTGCTGGGGAAATTTTTGGGCTATTAGCCGAAGCCAATCTCAATATTGATATGATTGTGCAAACCATTGGGAAAAATGGCAAGACCAATATCAATTTCACTCTGCCCGAAGAAGATGTCGAGATTTGCCAACGGGTGTTAAAAAATGTGCGCGATATTGGTTCTGTGGAATGCGATCGCCAAGTGGCTAAGGTGTCTGTGGTGGGGGTGGGTATGCGCTCACACTCTGGGATCGCCAGCGCGGCTTTCAAAGCGTTAGCTAGGGAGAATATCAATATTTTGATGATTAGCACCAGCGAGATCAAAATCTCTGTGGTGGTGGAGGTTTCCTTAGCCGAGCTTGCCTTAAAAACCCTGCACAAAGCTTTTAAACTAGAATTGTAATGGAATTAGCCCGCCGTGCTTGCCAAATCCTGCAAGAACAGCATGCCAAGTTGGGGCGTGCATGGTTCCAATCCTATGATTGGGGAGAATTTGCCAAGGGTGTCCGCCATATTTTAGAAGGCGGGAGTGTGTTGCTGTGCGTGGATCAAGAGCGCGCTTGGTTTAAACACTATGTGTTAGCGCATCTGAACGCCAAGAAATTGCGCCCTCTTGTGCCCATTGTAGATGGTTTATTGGGGTATGCCCCCTTGTTGCCAGATTCGCGTGAATGGCCTGTGATTGGCGATCTCTTGGATTTGACTTACCGCAATTACATGTTTTGGTATGTGGGTAAAGAAGGGGATTTAAGCGAATGGATTTCTAATAAGGCGCATTTTTTGTGGCTATTAGACGCTAAGAAGGGGCTATTAAGCGCACAAGACCCCTTACTAGACCTCAAATTGCTCCAACTCTATCGGGTGTTTGAGAGTGTGCTATTTGAGAGTATGTTAGGGCAGTTGGGTTCACAATGAGTAACACCCTTATTCTTGCCAATGCCCCCAAACAAGAAGCCCTAGACTACAAAATGCAATTAGAGGCGCAAGCCCAAAGCCCGCTATTGGTGCAAATGTGCCTAGAAGAAGAACTCAAAATAGAGCACGCCCAAGAGATCAAGCGCGCCTGTGTGCTAAGTTACCCCGGGCAAAAAATCTATATCGTTGCCGCGCACCATTTCAATGTCTTTGCCCAAAACGCCTTGTTAAAAATCTTAGAGGAGCCCCCCGCTCACACCCGCTTTGTGCTCATCGCCAAGCACAAACACGCGCTTTTACCCACTATCCTCTCACGCCTAAGCTGTGAGGATCGGCGCGCCAAAGCCAGCCATGCGCGCTTTGGCTTAGACCTTTGCGCCTGCACTTTGGGTGATATTTACACATATTTACAGGATTTGGATAGAAAAAATCTAAGTCCCGAGGAGAGCAAACTCCATATCGAAGCCTTTTTATTCGCCTTGCACGAAAGCGCGATCCCCCTAGATTTGGACTTATTGCACAGTGTGGATCAAGCCATGCATGCTAATTATCTCTATTATCGCCCTAGCTACAATCTCTTACCTCTACTCTTAAAGGTGTTAGAATTAAGAGATAGCCGACAATTTTAGGATCAACCCCTTTAAAAGGACTTTGATGTTTAGCAAACCCTATGTGTTATTTTTGCAAGATTTAGCCTCTACTTTGCGCCAAACTCCCCTAGACACCTCCGCACTCTTGGCTCTGCCCACCCCTTGCCCTGAAGCCAAGCAGGTTCTAGAAGCCCTAGCTCAAATATTTAATAAGCAAAGCGCGCAATTAGAACAAGAACAAGAGAGTAAAAGGCGCATACAAGAACAAGACAAAGATTTAGAAACCCTCAAGCAACGCCTCTACATCGCTGAGAACATGTGCGAAGCGAGCGGAGATGGGCTGTGGTATATGCACTACCCTAGCGATGGGCAAATGAAACCAGAAACGCCCTTTTATTGGTCAGATAAGCTCCGCAATCTCTTGGGCTTTTCTACTGAAGAGGAGTTTCCCAATGTGCTTAACTCTTGGATGGCAAGGGTGCACCCTGAAGATTTAACGCGTGTCCTATCTCTCTTTGAGAGTGCGCTCAAAGACAAGAGCGGGAAGACCAATTATAGTGCTATCTATCGGATCAAGACCAAACAGGAGGTTTACAAGCATTACCGGGCTACTGGATTAGCCAAGCGCAACGCCCAGGGCGATCCCATCTTCATCGCTGGAGCCTTGCAAGACATTGAGGAGCAAATACATAGTCAGGAGGAATTAGACAATATCGTAGAACGATTCACTCTATCTCTCTCTCTCATCTCCGATCGCATCTTTGATCTATGCTTGCAAGAAGATAACTTACTCTCTGCAAATAACACCTGTTGGTTTTCCCCACGCCTAAGCGCAAGGGTGGTGGGTAAGCAACACCCCCCTTCCTTGCAGTCTTTACTCTCCTGCTTTTCTACAGAGAGTCAACCCCTCTTTTTAAACACCCTAGAACAGATCGCCAAAAGTCTAGCCTCACATAAAACCCCCGATCCCATCAAACTAGAGCTCACCCTCAAGCACCATGACAACCAACAATTCTACACCTACGAATTTCAAGCCACAGGGATTAGCAAGCAAGTGGAGGGGGTGAATACAAGGCGCATTGTGGGCGTGCTCTCCAATATCGAGGCGCAAAAAAAGCAGGCAGAGTTTTACGCCAAAGAGGAGGAATTTAACCACAGAACTCAGGAGAGTTTGGATAATATCGCCCAAATCATCTCTAAGATCGATGGCATCGCCAAGCAAACTAATTTGTTGGCTTTAAACGCCGCCATTGAGGCGCGCGCGCAGGCGAGCATGGACGAGGCTTTGCGGTGGTGGCTGATGAGGTGGGGAAGTTAGCCAACAAAACCAGCGAAGCCACCAGCGAGATTGGTGCTCTACTCAAACCCGCGCATCTATAAGGGGTTCAAAAAGGCTAAAAAAACCTTAGGAGATGTCTTCAAACAGACTATAAGAAGCCTTTAGTTGTTGCAAGCGCAAGCGCATGATATTGGCGATGTGGGGTTCTAAACCTTCAGCCCTTAGGCGCGCGCATGCTAAAGGGTTGTTTTTGATAGGCTCTTTGTTTTGGCACAGATAAAAGCAAAGCCGGGCATCTGTTTGTGCGTTGAGTTCTAGCACCGCTTGTGCGCTACTGCCTGAGCCAGCAAAAAAATCCAACACGATAGAGTTTTTGGGCGTGCAACAAGAGATGAGATATTTGATGAGCGCAACGGGTTTAGGGGTTTTAAACACCCCGCGCAAACCTAGTTTTTCCAAGTCTTTTGTGCCCTGTCGACTGTAGAAATCCAGCACGCTTAAGACTTTGTCTTTAGATTCCTTAAGATAGTGTTTTTCATAGGGGCGTTTGTTTTTAAACACAAGCTTACCTGCGTCATGCAAGGCTTTGAATTTAGCATCACTGCACCATCCCCTATTTTTTAAAGGCGCTAAGAAAAGCCCAATTTCTGTCAAACGCACTTCTCTAGGCGCGCTAGGCGTGGATAAGTCTTTAGCGAAGTAGATTTCACCTGAACTATCCACTAGGTTATAATTCTTTAAAAAACGCAGGGCACTTTGCTGGCTTAGAGTGGCGATGTTTTGTTTGAGAATTTCTTGGGCTCTGTGTTGTCCGTGTTGCTTGAAAGCGCTTTTAACACAGCGCATGAGCGCTTGCAAGGGGGCTTGATACATGGGCATCTGCACCCTTAAACTCTCAAAACGCGGGGCTTTACTCTTGTCTTTGGCGTAGCTTAAAACATACTCGTGGATTGTGTTGATGTGTTTAGCGTTGCTTCGAGTAGCTTGCTTGGTGATGAAGACCCCTAAAAAATTTTGCGCGCCATAAACGCCATCTAGAATGAGTTTAAGAGTCGCCATTTTGTGATCATCAATGGAAACGAACAAACAGCCCTGATTTTTAAGCACGCCCCTAGCTGCCAGTAAGTGCTCTTCGATCCACCTCTCATAATTTATACGGCGATCGTGGTATTCAAATGCGCCCTTGGTGTTGTAGGGGGGATCGATGTAAATAGTTTGCACGCTTTCATTTTCTAGTCGCGCCAAACAATCTAGCGCATCCATCATAAAAACCTTATGCCCCATCAAATGAGTCTCTAAATCGAGCGCCATACTTGAGTTCGAGTAAATTCTGGCATCTTTGCTGATCTGCAATGGGTTTAATACGGAATGCATAATCCTTAAGAAGTTTTAGAACGCTAATGGTTTGTGTGGATCGCCTCTGGGCTTGTTTGCACTCCACAATTTTGCGCTCTAAGTATTCCCCTATGCCTTTGTGTCGTCCATAGACAATAAACAGGAGTTCAGCCATCGATTCCCACACTCCCACAGCCAAAGTCGTTCGATGGTCTTTAAATACCCATGCCTTTTGCAAAGTTGTGTCGTTGAAGGTGGCACTCCAACTTTGGCTAGAAAAAGAAACCTGTTTAATCTCTAAAAACTCCGCACCTTGAGCTTTTTTAGCGTCCAGTCCATGTTTATCTGTATTGATACAATCATAACCCAAATACAGCGCGATCATGCTATCTCTTAGCTCATTTAAAAAAGAGTCATTGTCGAGCTTATTGTATTGCCGTTGTATATCCGCGATCTTGCTAAGGGCTTTATAACCCTGTAGCACAAAGCTACGATCTATAGGAACAAAGCAACCCTTATCAAACAAGGAAGAATCACTACCAACTGTGCTCACAAAAACCCCACATCGTGTTCTTGTAGAATGTAGTGAGAAATGTTAAATGCAACCTTAAATCCTAGATGCGCACGGAGGGCGACACTCCTCAATCCAAGTGGCGATCTCTGTTTGGAGTTTTTGCTTGCGTGTTTCTAAATCCATGCGGGTTTATCCTTGTTGCAAGTCTCCACAATAAGGTATCCACCATGAACGCTTCTGATTGGGCAAGAGTCCGGGGGCAAAGAAGTGCCAGAGCAGATCGCTGGCGTTATTTAGGTTATAGAAATCCTTGTTTGAGCCCCCTAGTTGGCTTTGGAGGGGGCTACACACATCTGCATAAAAATCTGTGCTCGGAGTGCTGGCACAATACTAAGAGCAAACCCCCCTGGGAGGCTTACCAAGGGAGGCACAACAGTTTAGCTTTTGTCCTTAGCCAAAGTGCGGATGTATTGATCGGCCAAATACAAGCCATGCCCGCTCTCGCCCATCAATTTGATCTTGTCTAAGATGTTTTTGAAAAGCACCTCTTCTTCGTGCTGTTCGGCCACATACCATTGCAGAAAATTGAAAGTGGCGTAATCTTTGTGCGCCAACATGTGATCCACCAAGGTGTTAATGGAATGGGTGATGTGCTGTTCGTGTTTGTAGGCCTTTTCAAAGACTTCTACCAAATTTTTAAACGCATGTTCGGGGGCCTTGACTTCTTTGAGCTGCACGCCCACCTCATTTTCGTTCAAATAGGTGATGATCTTGGTGGCATGGGCGTATTCATCGCTGGCATGTTCAAACAAGAACAACCCCGCCCCATCAAAGCTATGGGTATAGCACCATGAGCTCATGCTCATGTACAGATTGGCAGAGAAAAACTCATCCATCACTTGGCTGTTAAGCAACTTGACTGATTCTGAAGGCAACATGGAAACTCCTTTATAAGTTTGTATCATTATTATAGTATAAATGAGAAATAAAGTCAAGGCTTTAGGGGTAAAACTGTGGCAAAAACACGCACCTGTTGATCCAGCGCGCTAATATCCTCTAAATTAGCCACATCATTTACCTCTTTTTCAAAGCACGCTAGGCTTTGCTCTACCACTTGGACGATCCCTCCAAAATGGATTTTGCCCTCTATAAAGGCTTGGGTAGCCACCTCTGCGCTGGCATTGAGCACCACGCCTAATTTAGGATTCTCTAATAGGGTGTCTTTTAAAGCCCATAGGGGATATTTGCGCGTGTCTATGGGCTCAAATTGCAAGGGGGGCAAAGCGCACAAATCTAGGGGGGCGATATGGGCTTGTTGGCAGGCTTGCTTGGGAGCTAGAGCGTGGGCGATGGCAAGTTTCATGTCTGGAGTGGAGAGCTGGGCGTGCAGACTTTGATCTTTAAAGCGCACAAGGGCATGCACGCTAGAGGTGCGCTCAATATAGGCATCAATCGCCTTTGTGTCAAAGAGCCAACGCGCCTCCAACACCTCAAAAAGCTTATTGAGCATGTTAGCCGCATTGATAGTGATATGCGCGCCCATGTCCCAGTTGGGATGTTTTAGGACTTTTTCTAGGCTTTGGTGGGGGATTTGCTCAGGGCTTAAATCGCGCAACGCCCCCCCGCTCGCGCTCAAATAGAGTTGCGCGACCTCTTGAATATCCCTACCTTGTAGCAAATTCCATAGCCCGAAATGTTCGCTATCAATGGGGATCATCTGCGCGGTGTCTAAGAGCCAACCTGCTACGACTAAAGATTCCTTATTGGCTAATGCAAGGGTTTTATTCTGTTTAAGAGTGCTCAAAGTGGGCTTTAGTCCAGCAAAGCCGCTTAGAGCGTTGAGCACTACTAAAGAGTGGCAAGCCTGCAACATCTCCTCTAGCCCTTGCGTGCCAGCAAAAAGGGCGACTTGAGGGGGCAAATCGCGCAAAAACGCCTTGCTAGGCTGGGGTAAAAAGACTTTTTGGGGCTTATGGGTGTGGATTTGTTGCAATAATAAGGCTTCATTGCGCCCACCACTCAAAGCCTCTAGCTCAACTTCTAAGTTTTGTGCCACCTCTAGGGCTTGAGTCCCAATTGAGCCCGTGCTCCCTAAAATCACCACGCTTTTAGACATGGGAGAAGAAGAGTAAAAAATGCAAAGCTACCCCTCCAAAGAGCATCGCATCTAAGCGATCTAAAATCCCTCCATGCCCGGGCAAGCACGCCCCGCTGTCTTTAACCTCAGCTTTGCGCTTGAGATAACTCTCAAAGAGATCGCCTAAAATCGCGCTCAAGGCTACCATAACACTCACCCCCAACGCCCATACAAAACCCCCATGCCACATACCTGCTAACCCCCCAAGCACGCTAGACAAACCTAGACCAACAAAAGAGCCCTCTAGGGTTTTTTTGGGCGAAGTGGGGCTTAGAGGGATTTTACCTAACAATCTGCCTCCAAAGTAAGCCCCCACATCAGCCACCACCACGACCACCACCAGCCACACCACCCCGCGCACCCCAAAATCCTTAAACAAGGCTAAGAGCACCACAAAGGGCAAGGTGGGGTAAATGAGGGGTAGCACCTGCGCTATAGGCTTTGCCCTAAAGGCTAAGACCCCTGCAAAAAACATCCCCACACATAACGCGCTCTCAATGGGACGCGGGCTAATATAAGCAAGCCCCCACACCCCCACAGCCAGCCCATAATGCCAAAAGACAAAGCTAAGGGAGTGAATCTTTTCATAAAGGCGCAAGGATTCATAAAACCCTAGCAAATACACCACACCTAGCACCGCCCAAAAAACCCACATATCCTGGCTCAATAGCACCACCACCACAAGCGCGATTAAGAGCGCTCCGGTGATATAGCGCGTTTTCTCCCCCTTCAATTTAGAAAAATCCATCCTCTAACTCCCAACAAAGATTTGCCCTACAAAGGCGTAAGTGATCGCACTAATGAGCACGATCCCTAAGAGATTGAGCCATAGCCCGGCTTTGATCATCTCTTGGATACGCACATAACCCGAGCCATAGGCGATTGCATTAGGTGGGGTAGCTACAGGCAACATAAAAGCGCAAGTGGCGGCTAAAGCCACAGGAATGGTAAAAAAGAGGG
Organism: Helicobacter sp. L8; assembly: GCF_003660355.1. NCBI lineage: Bacteria > Pseudomonadati > Campylobacterota > Epsilonproteobacteria > Campylobacterales > Helicobacteraceae > Helicobacter > Helicobacter sp. L8. The sequence continues at coordinate 97,281 of NZ_QXQR01000005.1, read as the reverse complement.
CTTGAGAGTGTTCATAGCCCAACCCTAGGGCAACTCCCCCAATCACGGGCAAAAAGGCAGCAGCCGTGGCGGTGTTGGAGGTGATTTCGGTTAAAAAGATGACTAAAGTTGTTACTAAGACAATCAAGAGCAATAGCGGGAGATGGGATAAATGCGCCACTTGATGCCCAATCCACAAAGATAGTCCGCTTTTGCTAAATTGCGCGCTTAAGGCTAACCCCCCTCCAAAGAGCAAGAGCACATCCCAGGGGAGTTTTTTCATCGTCTCCCAGTCAATCAGGCGGGTTTGTTGGGTAGGAATGATAAAAAGCAAAGTCGCCACACCCATCGCGATAATGGAGTCCAAATTGGCGATCTTAATCCCCATAGAGTGTAAAATGCTGCCCAAAAAAATCCAACTCAAGCACGCCAGCACGAATAAAGAGGCAACCCAGATCTCTGCTCCACGCATCGGTCCTAATTTTTGCAACTCCTCAGCGATCACCTCCTTACCCCCCGGGATTTCTTTGATCTTGATAGGGAAAATGACAAAGGTGAGCAAAAACCACGCCCCAAAGAGCATAAGTAAGGCGATGGGCACACCTAAGATCATCCAGCGTCCAAAACCAATTTTTAGATGAAAGGCTTCTTGCATGTAGCCAGCTAATAGGGCGTTGGGGGGCGTGCCAATCAAGGTGGCTAGCGAGCCAATAGAGGCGCTATAAGCGATGCCCAACATCAAACAAATACTAAAATTGGTGCGATAAGTGGGGGTGGGGGATACCTCTTTAGTTTTGTGCATAATGGTGTGCAACGCCCCGCCATGGGTGGACTTGTAAGAGAGAGGGTCATCTAGGGATTGGGCTTTGTTAGGGTGTTCTTGCTCTTTGAGTAGTTTAGCCACAAGACTTAGCACACTCAAGCCCACGGGCATCATCATCACAGCAGTCGCTGTATTAGAAACCCACATAGATAAAAAGGCGGTCGCTAACATAAAACCGGCGACTAAGGCTCTAGGGCTTGTCCCCACAAGTAAAATAATCCTAAGCGCGATACGGCTATGTAGATTCCAGCGTTGCATCGCCATCGCCAACACAAAGCCCCCCATGAACAAAAAGATGATAGGACTCCCATAGGACGCGCCCACTTCTTTAAAGCTTGCCACACCCAGCGCGCTAAAGAGCACTAAGGGTAAAAGGGCTGTTGCCACCAACTCAATGGCTTCACTCATCCACCAAGCCCCCATTAAGATCGCCACCCCCGCCACAATGGGCAAAGAATCTAATTTGAGCCCGGGTTTAGTGAGGACATGTTTAATAACATCTAAATGCGCGCTAAGGGCGTAATACACCCCCAAAGCCAGCACCAAACCGCCCCAAAACCCCACCCACGGCACGCTAATTTTAAAACCCTTCATTGAGCATCCTTTTGCAAAACTTGAGTTTAAGCTAGAAGGCTTAACATTTTGTTTAAATCTTAAGAATGGGGCGGCGCGCGTAGGCGTAGCGCAACACATCTATACTCACAAACTCCCCCTCCCAAAAGACATAGAAGTAAGCCCAACCATTGTGGTTTTTCTTGCCTAAATGTTTAGCTGCCATTTGGTGGATACTCAAATGCTCCTGATCGTCATGCAAACGATCCTCTAGTAAATAACAGATGTAATTTTGTTGTTTGTCGTAAAATTTTTGTTTTTCTTGCAAAAAACCCGCTAAGATGAGCTCTTTTAAGCTCACTTTAGGGGGCTTGATCTCTAGGCTAGCCTCTATGAGGGGGTTAGTAATAGGGGTGATCTTGGCGATGCGCTTGGTGGCTTCTTGCACAAAAAGAGGGTCTTGCTCGATGCCTAAGAAGTGGCGTTTGCATTGTTTGGCTATTACTCCTGTGGTGCCCGTGCCAAAAAAGGGGTCTAAGATCAAATCCCCGGGCTTACTGCTAGAGAGAATGATCTTTTCTAAGAGGGCTTGGGGTTTTTGGGTGGGGTGGAGCTTTTTACCATCCGCGCCCTTTAGGCGTTCTGCCCCCATGCAAATGCCTATATGCCAGACACTGCGCTCTTGTTTGTTGTCATTGAGGGCTTTCATGGTTTTGTAATTAAAGGTGTAGCGGGCGTGTTTGTCCTTAGCGCACCATAGTAAACTTTCATGGGCGTTACAAAAGCGACTCCCCTTGAAATTGGGCACAGGATTGGGTTTAGCCCAGATAATATCATTGAGAATCCAAAAACCCAAGTTTTGCATCAAATAGCCCAAGCGGTAGATATTTTGAAACGAGCCCATCACCCAAATACTCCCATGCGCCTTTAAAACCCGCCTACACTCGGTGAGCCACGCCACACAAAAAGAATCGTAAGCCTGCAAGCTTTCAAAGCGATCCCACTCTGCACGCACCCCTGCAAAGACCTCCCCATTATTGCGCAACAACTCCCCCTGAGTTTGCATAAAATAGGGCGGATCGGCAATAATGAGATCCACACTCTCAGGAGGTAGAGTGGGCAAAACTCTTAAGCAATCTCCCTGTAAAATGCGATCCGTGGCTAACACTCCCTGCCCTTACTTGGAGTCAAACTCTAGCAGGGCGTTTAAATAGTAATGATATTGCTTTTGCCTTGCTTGTATCTCAGCGGGCAAGCCTGCTTGTAGGTCTGTGGTGAGGGTGTGAAATTGGTCTAAGATGTCTACAATTTGGGATTGAATGGGGAGGGGAGGGAGGGGGATTTTAAAGCGTTTAAGGGCTTCAACGCTGACCCGAATAACTTTAGCCCCGTGTGCGTATTGCTGCTTAAATCTTAAAAAGTCTTGTGTTTGCAACAAATAGGCAATGAATTTAGGATTTTGTTGGTGTCTAAAAGCAAAAGTATCTCCGCCAATACAAATATCTTCATCACCCAAATACGCCACCGCCTTGCAAACTCCAGCCACATCTTCGCTAACGCCCACTATCACAATATCCCCCGTTTTTACTTTCCGCAACTTTTTGCCCAAAGACTCACAAACATAACTTTTAACCCGTGTGGTGTGGATATTATAGTAAGTGTGGATTTGCCCATAGTGGATCGCCCCCACAAATGCACCACTAGGATTATCGGGCTGTAAATCTGCCTTAGTCAAGCCAGTTCCGCGTATGAATTCCCCAATCTCCCCCAACTCCACCCACTCTATTCTAAAACTTGTTTTTAACAAGGCATGTTGAATCTCTTTTGTGGCGCGCATAGGGTGGCCCTGGCTGGAGGGCGCACTAGCTAATAGAGGCTCTCCAAAGTCTAAAAGCGCATTGAGGTAGTAAGCATATTGTTTTTTTCTTGCTGTAAGCTCTGCGCTAAGCTCTGCGCTAAGCTCTGTGAAGCAATCAAGAATAGTTACTATTTTCTCTTGCACGATTAGAGGGGGGAGGGGGATGAGAATTTTGCGCACACTTTCAACCGTGATATTCAAATGTGAAGCCTTATTTGCATTATTTAATAAATATTTTTGCCCCATCTTACTTTGAAAAAAATACATGATGAATTGACCACTATATCCGTGTTTGAGCTTACAGACAGCCATATTGCCCCCAGCAAACACGATTGGGTTACCATCAAAAAAACCTACATTGCCAACTTTGCCAACAAGCGAAATTAAGAGAGTGGGAGTATCTAAAATAAGTTGTTTAAAGCATTTGGCTACAGAAATGGGGATAAAGTAATCCGTTTTAAAGTTAATATCAGTGCCTTCAAAATATCTACTTTGCATGTAAGGATAAGTATCATCACTAGACTCTTGCCTCAAAGCCTGCTTAATGGTTTTAGAATAGTCAAAGCCCGTTTGTTTGGTGATAATCTCGCACACCTCCCCCAACTCCACAAACTCCACCCCATTAGGGGCATGCTCTTGTAATAATTTTTTTAGGGGGTGTCTGTCCACACCGGGCAAGCCTGTGGCTTGTTCCTCATGCTCTTGCAATGATTGATTTAGGGGATACATGTCTTAAAGCCTCACATCTTTTAAAAAAGCATGTAAATGCTGGTATTCTTTGGGGTTTAGATAGCGGGTTTTGCCTACCGGGAGGGCATTAAGATGGGTAAAGCCATAAGAGACGCGTTGTAAATCTAACACCGCGCGATCAAAATGGGCGAAAAAGCGGCGCAATTCTCTATTCTTGCCCTCTGTGAGAGTGATTTTGAGCTTAGAAAAATGCGGGTGGTTTTTGAGGATGTGGCAATGGGCAAAGGGGGGGAGTTGCAGGCTCTGTTTAGGATTTTTGGGATGTGCGCCCTTAGAGGAGCAAATCCCTGTTTGCATGCCCTCTACAATCTCAGGGGTAATAGGTCCCTCAATTTTGAGCAAATACACCCGCTCTAGCGCGCTGTGCATTAACGCGCTAGCTACCCCACTATGATCACTCAATAATAAAAGCCCACTAGAGGCAAAATCCAAACGCCCCACAGGGATAAAATGGGCGAATTTACGCTCCAAGCTCTCAAAGATAGTGCGGCGGGCGCGATTATCCTTGCGCGCCACCAACTCCCCCTTAGGCTTGTGGTAGATAATCACGCTATAGCGCGGGGCTTTGGGGATTTTAAGCAATCTGCCCTCTACAAAGATTTTATCCTCTGGTTTTAGAGGCGTGGTGAAATTGGCGATTTGGTGGTTGATCTTGACCTTGCCCTCTGCAATCAAGGTATCGGCTTGACGGCGCGAGCAATGCGCATAACGCGCGATAAACTGATTTAAGCGCATCAATCCACCCACTGATAATTTTTAAAGCTCTCTTTGATCTGCGCGCTCACTCTTAAAGGGGTGCTAATGGTGATCTTTTTATCCTTTTGCTTAAAGATCACGCATAACGCGCGCTCGCCCTTGTGCGTGTGGGCGACCTCTTTTAAGTGGGCAAATAACTCCACAGGCACGCTAGTATCCACCACCAAACACAAGGGTTGCCCTTGCAAGCAAGAAGTGCCCTTATTAAAGTCGGCTTGCAAGTCTAAGGGCTCGATGTCGCTAGGTTGTGCCTCTGCTTTGTAGCGCACTTTAGCGATCTTTTCTGTGGCGATCTGCTCTAAGGTTTTGATCTCAAAGAGGCGCAAACGCGCGACCTCCTCTTGTTCCTCCACCTTGCATTTGAACGCTAAGGGTAAATTGCTATCTAATTGTTCCAAGGTATTGAGTTGGCGCTCAAAAAGCATCAGCTCAAAACGCCCAGATAAATCCACGATCACCGCCTCGCCATAGGGCTTTTTACTCTTTTTGCCTAATTTGCGCTTGAGCTCTAAAATCTTGCCCACTAAGACCACATTACTCCCCAACTCCACGCGTTTAATATCCGTGCTTTTGAGAATGTTTTTTAGGGGCTTGATTTGATCCTTAAACTCATTTAAGGGGTGTCCTGAAAAGTAAATCCCCATGCACTCGTATTCAAAATCTAATAGAGTGTTGTCATCATACTCCTCATAGGGGGTTAGCTCCAAGTGGGCGCGCTCAACTTGGGCGTCTGCAAACAACCCCGCGCGCATTTGGGCGTTTGTCTTGTCCTTTCTGCGCCCCTCCTCACAGATCGCATCCAAATTTTCTAGCATGGTGCGCCGATTGTAGCCCAAATTGTCCAAACTCCCCGATTTGATCAAGGGTTCTAAAATGCGCTTGCTAAACTTGGAAAAGTCGATTTTGCTGATAAAATCTTGCAAATCTTTAAACGCGCCATGTTTTTCACGGATTTCTACCAGAGTGCCCAAAGGTCCTTCACCTGCGCCCTTGATCGCCTCCAAACCAAAGACAATATATTTTTCTCCCCCCTCCTCTTGCACCCTAAAGCGCACATCGGACACATTCACATGGGGACGTTGCACTTTAATGCCCATAGAGCTCGCCTCCTCTACATAGTGGGCAACTTCCTCAATGTGGCGGCATTCACTGCTGATCATCGCTGCCATAAACTCGTGTTTGTAGTGGGTTTTCAGATAGGCGGTTTGGAAGGTGAGCATGGCGTAAGCAGTCGAGTGGGTTTTTGGAAAGCCATAACCGGCAAATTTGACGATCAGATCGAAAAGATCACCCGCCCTGTCCGCCTCGTAACCCTTTTTGCGCGCCCCCTCGATGAATTTGGCGCGGTTATCCGCCATGATCTGTGCGTCCTTTTTACCCATCGCACGGCGGATCAAATCCGCCTCGCCCAAAGAAAAGCCCCCGATGGTCTGCACAATCTGCATCACTTGCTCTTGATAGACAATGGTCCCATAAGTGGGGCGCAAAATGGGTTCTAGTGCCTCAAAAGCATAAGTGATGGGCTCTAATCCGTGTTTGCGATTGACAAAATCATCCACCATCCCCGACTCCATAGGTCCGGGTCGCCCTAAAGCGATGGTGGCGATGATGTCCTCAAAACAAGAGGGGCGTAGGCGTTTATTGAGGGTTTGGAACATGCCCGATTCAATTTGGAAGATCCCAATGGTGTTGCCCTCTTGCATAGTCTTGTAAACCTCTGGGTCGTCCATGTCCATGCTTAAAAAGTCGATTTTTTTATGGGCGTATTTTTCAATGAGTTTGAGCGCGTCATCAATCACGCTCAAAGTTTTGAGCCCCAAGAAGTCAAACTTAATTAAGTCCACCGCCTCTAAATACTTCATAGAGTATTGGGTAACAATTCCCCCCGTGCGCTCACTGGTGTAAAGTGGGGTCTTGTGCCAGAGTTCGCGCTCGCTATCCACCACCAGCGCAGCCGCATGCTTGCCCGCAGAGCGGTTCAGATTCTCTAGGCTTAGGGCAAACTCCCAAACCTGCTTGGCGGTTTCGTTGGTATTGATGAGCATCGCGATCTTGGGTTCTAATTCAAAGGCTTCTTTAAGGGTGATTCCTAGACGATTAGGAATGAGTTTAGCCATTTCATCGGCTTCTTTATAGGGCATGTCCAGCACGCGCGCCACATCGCGAATCACCCCCTTAGCTAACATTTTGTTAAAGGTGATCACTTGGGCGACATTGTATCTTCCATATTTGGAGACCATGTAGTCTAACATCTCGCCCCGCCGTCTTTGACAAAAGTCGGTATCAATATCGGGCATACTCACGCGCTCGGGGTTCAAAAAGCGCTCAAAGAGTAGGTCGTATTTGAGTGGGTCAATGTCTGTTATTTGCAAACAAAAGGCGACCAAGCTTCCCGCAGCTGAACCGCGCCCCGGACCTACAGGTATCCCGCTCTCTCGTGCATGGCGGATAAAATCCCATACGATGAGCATGTAGCCGGCAAATTTCATCTCTACAATGGTTTTGATCTCGTATTCTAGGCGTTCTTGGTAAGTGGCGTGCAAATGAGGGGCGACATTCTCTAGGCGTTTTTTTAAGCCCTCTCTAGCTTTGTGGGCAAAGTAGAGCGCGTCTTCTTCAAAGTCTAGCCCCTCGTTGGTGGCGTATTCTTTGGTGAATTTAAAGCGCGGAGGGGTGGGGGGGTTGGAGTCGTCTTTAAGGTCTAATTCTAGTTGGCATTTGCGCGCGATCTCTTGGGTGTGCTCTAAAGCTTCTGGGATGTCTGCAAAAAGTTGTGCCATCTGCGCGGGGGATTTGATGTAAAACTCATGCACGGAGTGTTTTAAGCGATCCTTATCTCCAAAAGTTTTGTTCATCGCCACACACATAGCGACCTCTTGGGCGCGCGCGTCCTCCTGCTTGGTGTAGTGGGTGTCGTTAGTAGCAATGAGCTTAATGCCCGTTTCTAAAGAGAGCTTGATGAGTTGCTCGTCAATGTAGAGTTGATCGGCAATGCCATGGCGCATGATTTCCATGTAAAAATCATCCCCAAAAATGTCTTGATACTCGCAGGCGATACGCTTAGCCTCCTCATAGCCCTTTGCGCCATATTGCTTATTTCTAGGGTTGTTGAGGTTGAGATGCCAATTAATCTCCCCTTGCAAACACGCGCTTGAGCAAATCAAGCCCTTAGCGCGTTCTTTGAGCAGTTTTTTATTAATACGCGGGTAGTAATAAAAGCCCTTGAGAAACGCCTGTGAGCTTAGATACATCAGATTTGCATAGCCCTCTTGATCTTTAGCATAGAGGCAGAGGTGAAAGCGTTGGCGCGACTGTTTGTCGTCTAATTTTTCGGCATTGTGTAAATAGGTTTCAATCCCAATAATGGGTTTGATCCCCTCTTTTTTCATGCAGGTGTAAAAATCGATCGCCCCAAACATGTTTCCATGGTCGCTCATGCTCACACTGGTCATCCCCAACTCTTTAATGCGCTGGGCTAGGATTTTGATCTTGTTTGCCCCATCTAGTAGGGAGTATTCGGTGTGTAAATGTAAATGAGTAAAGTTTTCCATGTGTGTCCTTTGCCACATGCTAGAGCAGAGGGGCTAAAAAGCCTCTTAAAAGCCTCATACCTTGAATTTAGAAAACTCTGAGTCTAGCTGGGCGTTGTTATTGAGCATTTCTTTAACATTGCCCTCTAGTTTGGCGCGCTCGCTTTTCATGTTCTTAAACATATCTACTAGATCTTGGGTAACTTTGGCGATCTCTTGGATTTTAGAACAGATCTCTTGATTGCTAGCGATCGCTTCTAGGGAGGTTTGCTTAGAGATAGATAGACTCTCCTGCACCCCATCGATTCGATTCACCAAGCCGGAGGCTTCACTAGAGATTTGCTCAGACTCCAAAGCAATCTTTTTAATGCGCCCGCCCATCCCCTCAATGCTTTGAGTTACCACATTGACCATGCTAGCAATCTCTGCTAAAGACTGTTGGGTTTGCTCGGCTAGTTTGCGCACCTCATCAGCCACCACCGCAAACCCGCGCCCATGCTCGCCCGCGCGTGCGGCTTCAATGGCGGCATTCAGGGCTAGTAAATTGGTTTGGTTGGCAATGCCCTCAATGATGGATAACACTCCCTTAATTTCGTTAGCTTGGGCGATGAGGGTTGTGGAGTCGTTGGCGATCTCAATCTGGTTTTTAGAGGCATCTAGGGAGAGTTGCACATAACCATTCATACTTTGAGAAAACTCTTGCATCATGCGATCGGCGCTCTGAATCGTGGTGGTGGCGCGCTCTAGCAAGTCTAGGGCTGCGCTAGAATTTTTGTCCACCTCTTGGCTGAGTTGGTGCATAGTTTCAATGCTGGTGGTTTCATGCACTTCATTAGATTTTAAACTTTGAGAAGTTTCTTTAATAGAGTGGCTAATGGCAACATTAGAAGAGAGGATATTTTTCCCACTCTGCACAATGCCTTGAATCTTTTGGATAAAGAGATTGAAGTAATGCGAGGTGCTCCCCACCTCATCTAAGACCTTGCTCTCTAGGCGTTTTGTCAAATCCGCTTCCTTGCTTTGGGTGAGCGTGCCTGCCATGCTTCTCAAACGCATTAAGGGTTTAAAAAGGTCCTTCTCCACCACAAAAAACATGATGAGGCTAATACCCAAGAACACCCCCAAAATATAACCCAGCGTCTTAAGGGTGTTGCTAAAGATTTGATCGTAGGTTTTGGTCAGATCAAAGCGCACATTCAAGATCGCGATCACATCGCCTAGTTGGGAATTGACATGGCAATTTAGACAAAGCTTATCGGCGATAAAGGGTTGGCGCAAGAGGATATGGTGTTGATTCCCCTCAGAAATCAGGCGGGTGCGCCTTTGGGGGTCTTTGTTTTTGAAAATCTGTTGCATTTCTACATTGTCTGTAAAAGGCTCATTTAACCCAAACAACGCGATCACCTCCTTAGAGGGCACAAAGCTCACCTGCGCCCCTTCAATGCTGGTGCTATCATGGATAACCAATTTGAGCTGTTGGGGGTCCCCTGTGAGCGCGGCTTCTTTCACACTATTCATTAGGGCTTGGTTTAACACTTGGATGAGCTCTACACTCTGTTTGGTCGCTAGATTTTCATACCCCGCGCGCAAGGAAACATAAACCACCCCCATCACCAGCAAAAACCCTACCATGGCATAGATTGTCGCCTTAGTTCTGATGCTTTTCAATACCCGTCCATATTAGATAAATTTAAGTGAATATAACATGTTCTATCGTAACATACCCCCTACGATCTTAACGGGTGTGGTTGAGCATGAAAATTTTACTGCGTTTGCCTAATTGGCTAGGCGATGGGGTGATGGCAACCCCTATGCTTGAGACTTTAAGGTCTCACTACAAAGAGAGCGCATTTATTCTTGTGGGTTCTGCTGTGGTGTGCGCGCTTTTTAAAGATGATCCTAACATTACTACCATCATTGACACCACCAAGCAAGCCAAGAATCGCCTATTAGCCACCTACCAACTGGCTAAACGCATCGGCATCTGCGATCTAGCAATCACGCTGACCAACCACATTTACAGCGCGTTGTTACTCTACTTCACAAAAACCCCCATGCGCATTGGTTATGCCAAGTTTGGGCGCACTTTTTTGCTCACACACACCCCTAAACCCCTTGCTAATGCCCACCAAGTGGAGCGTTATTACCACCTTTTAAGCGCGTGTATCCCCCATTTAGACCCCACCCCTCCCCCCCTCAAACTCCACACCCCCCCAGCGCACAAACTAGGTAAGCGCATCGGGCTCAACCCGGGGGCAGCTTATGGGAGCGCGAAGCGTTGGAGTGCAAAGCATTTCGCCCAAGTGGGGGCGCATTTTTTAGATCAAAGCTATGAAGTGTATTTGTTTGGCGCGCAGGGGGATTTAGCAGTGGTGGGAGAAATTGCGCGCCTCATTGGGAGTCATCCTAAACTCATCAATCTTTGCAACCAAACCACTTTGCAAGAGCTCATCGTCATGTTAGCCACCCTTGATCTCTTTATCACCAATGATAGCGGTCCTATGCATATCGCCACCGCTTTGCAAATCCCCTTGATCGCCCTTTTTGGTCCTACTGACATGCAAGAAACTAGCCCATGGCAACACCCCCATGCGCGCCTCATTTCTAAAAACCTGCCCTGCGCGCCTTGTAAAAAGCGCATCTGCCCGCTCCAGCCCGGGGGGGCAATCAAACCCCATGCCTGCATGCAAGAGATCACCCCTGAGGAGGTGATTGGGCACGCCCAAGAATTGCTAACTCTTCAAAACAGCTAAGATTTCACTGGCTTTTTTATTCCCCAACTCGCTTGCGCGCTTGAAGCAATCTTTAGCCTTATCCAAGTCCTTTTGCACCCCCTCGCCCTGGTAGTAGATCAACCCCATGTTATACAGCGCGTTAGAATTGCCCTCATTGGCAGCCTTTTGGAAAAAACTAAGCGCTTGTTCGATGTCGCGCTCCACCCCATCACCCATACTATACATTACCCCCACATTGTAGCAGTCCTTGATCGAACCCAACTGCGCGGCTTTATGGAAGTAGGCAAAGGCTTTTGGAATATCTTTTTCTACACCCTTGCCTATATGGTAGAGCGAACCCAAATGGTGCAGGGCACTAGCATTATCCATTTTAGCCGCCTCTTCAAAGTAGAGAATGGCTTGGGGGATGTCTTGTGGCGTGCCTCTGCCATATTCGCACATCACCCCCAAATTGTAATAAGCCTTGTCATCGCCCAATCTAGCTGCCTCTTGGAAATGGGAGAACGCCTGAATCGCGTCCTTTTGCACTCCCAACCCCCTATTATAAATCACCCCCAAATTGTAATTAGCCTTAGCATGCCCAAGTTTGGCGGCTTGTTGGAAATAATCTAAAGCCTTAGCCTCATCTTTTGGCACCCCCTGTCCATCGGTATAAACCACGCCTAAATTATAAAGAGTTTGCGCCTTGTGATTGCTCACTTGGGTATTCATGGCACTCAAATTGGCAAAAGCCTGCGCATCACCTAAATCTGCGGCTTCTTTGTAGTAAGCAATCGCCGTGTATTTATCCTGTTCCACCCCTTTACCGGTGCGGTATAAAGTCGCCAAATTAGAGAGAGCATCCGCATTCCCCATTTCTCCAGCCTCTTGATAAAGCGCGATCGCCTTGTCCATGTCCTGCTCCACCCCCTCGCCCCTTTCATACATGTTGGCTAAGGCGCAAGTGGCTTGAGCAAAGCCTGATTGCGCGGATTCTTTGAAGAGTTCTAGGGATTTCTCTATATCCTGCTCCACCCCCTCCCCATTTTCATACATGACAGCTAGGTTATAACACGCGCGTGCATCGCCCAAATCAGCGGCTTGTTGGAAGTATTCTAGGGCTTTGGTATAATCCTTGCTCACCCCATGCCCGGTGTAATAAATGCTCCCCAAGCTCACCAAGGCTTTCACACTCCCGCGATCGGCAGCCTGCTGGTAATACTCTAGGGCTTTAGCATAGTCCACGCCCACCCCATTGCCCGTGCGGTACATTAACCCCAAGTAATTCAAGGCGTTCACATCTTCCAAACTAGCCCCATGTTTGAAGTAGTCTAAGGCTTTTTGGTAATCCTTTTTGACCCCCTTGCCCAAGTTATACATCACGCCCAAATTGACAAAACCCTGTGTGTCGCCCAGATTGGCAGCTTGCTGGAAATAGTCCAAGGCTTTAGCGTCATCTTGGGCTACCCCCCTCCCATTGGCATACATCACGCCTAAATACACCAAAGCCCTAGAACTCCCAAGTTCTGCGGCTTGCTGGTAGCTAGAGAGAGCTTCTTCATAATGGCGTTCTCTATAGGCTTTATGCGCCATGTCCAAAAATTCCTTATAAACACTAGATTGACTCTCCTCATCTCTAGATTCTAAATCTTCTTGTAAGACCTCTTCAAAGCTGTCTGGTGCATGGTTGCTGCGTTCGTTCTCTAGCATGCCCGTCCTTATAAGCTGGTTTTCACTTGGTTAATGACCTGTGCGATCGCCTGCGCGCTGACTTGTTGCAGGGCTTGAATCACGCCTATGGGGAGTTCTATATCCTTGTTTTCAGGCACTAGCGCGGTGGGTTGGCTTTTTAACACCATGAAACTCTGGGTATTGGTGTCTACAGAGAGCACAATCTGGGCTTTGTAAACGCGCCCCTCTTGGACCAAGCCCAAGGAGAGCAAGCTGAGTTTAAGGCTATCTTGCGCGTTGCTAGGAGGCACACTCAAGATCAAACATTGGCGCATCGCCTCTAAAACGAGCATGTTTTTAAGCATATTGATGGGTAAGTCCGCAAATTTTTCTCTGCTGGCGCGCTCAATGCGTCCATCAGAGCGTTTGATCAAGATGTCCTTAGTGTTGATCAAATCCGCGCCCAACACCCCCACCAAAGCAAGGCTTTTAGGGTGGGCGCACACGGGGGGCGCGCTTTGGGTGTTGAGATCGTAATAGCTTATCTCCGGCAAGGTCTGTTTGAGATTGAGATTCAAACACCCGCTCAACAGGGGCACAAACAGCGCGATCAACCAAGCCCTCATTTATGTTCCCCAAAGAGAGTTTTATAGGGGTTGGTGTCAAATTTATCCATGAGCAACGATCCTTTTTGCACGAATTGATCGATATTGCGCAAACTCAATTGGGCTTGCATGAGTAGGGGGCTTAACATGCTCTTTAGATCAAATTGCCCCTGTTGCACCTTGTGATCGACATCAAGGATTAGTTGATCGCCATGTTGGAGCAAGACACTGCCCTTATTAAACAGGGTATCGCCTTTGGATAACAAGACATCGCCTTTTTCTAGGGTTTGGTGCGCTTTAACTAGGAGGCGATCTAAGTCGTTTTTAGTCGCATCCAAGCCCTGCGCGCTCTGTTGGATAGAGGCGATAATCTTGTGGATATTTTCTACATTCTCCGGGCTTAGAATTTGATCGATGCTCTTGATGATCCCTAGCACCTCATTGGAGATATGCCCCGCGCTATTGCTGAGTTTTTCTAAAAAACTCTGTTCGTAGTGCAAGATGCGCTCAGAATCGCTTTTGGTGTAAAACTCTTTAGACTTGCCCTGAATCAAGGCTAGATACTTGATCCCCACCAAGCCCTGTGATTCTACCTTGAGAGTCGCGTCCTTGGTGATGGGCACTTTGCTTTTGATGTCAATAGTGAGTTTAACCACCCCTAAATGTTGGGGATCAAAACCTACGGCTTTGATCGTGCCAATTTGGATTCCCTTGTAATTAATGGGGGTGTTAGCCCCAATCCCACTTAAATCCTTGTCTGTATAGACCACATAGCGCAAGTAGTCCTCTTCTTCAAAATTGACATGCCCTAGCCACATGATGAAAATAGCCATGCTGGCTACACAAGCCAAGAAAATCCCCCCAATCAAGGTGTAATTCACATGTCTTTCCAAAACTTCTCTCCTCGTGTGGAATTGAATAGATTGCCCTCTTCTAAAGGCACTTGCTTGGTGCGTTGCACAAACTCAGCCAAAGTCCCATCAAAACTAATCAGCCCGTCTTTGAGCATGATAAAGCGATCTACGGCGTTTTTAATGGAGTCTAGATCATGGGTGATCATCACCACGGTGAGTTTTAAGGCTTCTTTGAGCGAGAGAATCAGCGCGTCAAATTTATCAGCCGAATAGGGGTCTAGCCCGCTAGTGGGCTCATCTAAGAACAAAATATCTGGATTGGTCGCCATCGCTCTTGCTAGCCCCACGCGCTTTTTCATCCCGCCACTGAGCTCATAGGGGTAGAGGTGGTAAACTTGCTTGCTTAACCCCACGCGATCGAGCCACATTTTAGAGATTTCTACAATATTGCTTTTGGGGTAGGCACTGTGCTCTTCAAGCATGATGCCCACATTCTCCAACACGCTCAAAGAGCTATAGAGCGCGCCAAATTGGAATAGCATCCCAATGCGGTGGAAGAGTTTGTAGCGTTGTGCCTCCTTGAGTTGCCAAATATCCATGCCAAAAATGCGGATTGTGCCCTTCAGGGGTTTGTTGAGTAAGATCATGCTCCTTAGTAAAGTGCTCTTCCCACTCCCACTCCCCCCCAAGATCGCCAAAACCTCTCCCTTGTAAACCGAAAAACTCACGCCCTTATGGATCACATGCGCGCCATAAGCGGTGTAGAGATCGCAAACCTCAATCAAACGCGGTGTCGTCATAGCGAACCTACATATCCAATCTGCTAAAGATCACCGAAAACAACGCGTTTAAAAAGATGATCCAAAACAACGCGTTCACCACGCTTATAGTGGTGAGTGTGCCAATGGACTCGGTATCCCCCTTGACTTCAAACCCGCGCATACACCCCACCAAAGCGATGGCAAAACCCCAAAAGGGGGCTTTAATGAGCCCTACAAAGAAATGACTCAAACCCACATTCTCGTGCAAGCGCGCGACATAGTGGCTAAAGGTAACCCCTAGCTGGTATTTGATCGCCACCATCGCCCCCAAGAGCGCAAAGGCATCGGCAATAAAAACCATCAGGGGCATCACGATCACTAGGGCTAACACTCTGGGCAGGACTAACCATGCAAAGGGATTAAGCCCCATGGTGTGCATCGCATCGAGTTCTTCGGTGATCTTCATCACCCCAATCTGGGCGGTAAAACTAGAGGCGCTCCGCCCTGCCACCACTAAAGTTAAAATAAAGGGACCCATCTCTCTTAGGGCTAGCTTGGCGGTCATCTCAATACTCATCAAAGGAAAACCCAATTCTTGCAACTGGATTGCCCCCTGCAAAGCGATCGCAAAGCCCACCACAAAGACGGTTAGAATGCTCACAGGCAACACCTTAAACCCACTCTCATGGATGTGGTGGATGAGGGGGGTTAGGCATAGACTCTTGGGTTTGATAAACGCGCGCCCCAAAAAATAAAGCACCATGCCACAGAAATTAAAGGTGTTGAGCACGGTATTAAAAAAGGAAGCCACGCTCTGACCTAATTTGGCGATGGGATTGTGTTTGGGACGGCTGGGTTGTTCTCTAGCCAAAATGCTAGGATCCTCTCTTACCCAACTCTCCACCACCTCCAACACCCGCCCGTTGTAAATATTGGCGTTGAGAAACGCGGGCTTCTTACGCCCGAGCAGATCATAGAGCAACATCAAAAAGACAAAATCCAAACTCCCCACTTCTTTAAAATCAATCGCTTGGATGGGTGGGGCGTTCTTAATCACGCCCTCCAATTGCTTGAGCGCGCCTGCAGGGGTTTTAAAATCCCAATCTCCGCGCAAAAATAGGGTATTAGACTCCACATAACCCACAGGTGCTGTCGCGACCACAAGATCCCTTAGTGCAAAAGTCATCCACATTAAAATTGTGGGGGCTGTGTGCTATTATACAATAAAAGCATAACGGGTAGTAGTTTGAAGCGCGCACGGATTGTCTTGTTGGGTTGGGGTTTGCAGATCGCCTTGGGCGCACAAGAAAAGATGTGGCTCAAAGAACAGGACACTTATACGCGCCTTTATAACCAACACAAACAGCTCAGATTAAAAAATGGCGGGTATTTTGGCATGGGTTTTGGGATGATCAATATCAAAAAAGATTACAAGAACACCAAATTGAAAAGTTTCCCTGCCATTTTGAGTTTCAAGGGAGGGTTGCAGACCTTTTTTCAAAATTACATCGGATTACGCGGATTTATCGCGTTGGATTTAGCCACTTCCAGCGTGAATTGGCGCGCCAAATACAACCCCTCTAACTCTTTTTATGGGGTGGCTAGCCTAGGGCTAGAAATCCCTTTAGAAATCCATTTGACGCGCTCTTACCAGCATTTCTTAGGGGTATATGGGGGGGCGGGTTTTGGGGCAGTGATCTACACCGATGATGCGGACTTTAGTTTTAAAAACAAGCATGTGATCTACACGGCTGGACTCATTGTGCAGGGCGGGATCACTCTCACGCTTTACACCAAACACCGCCTTGAGGTAGGTGTAAAACTCCTGCCCACTAATAAAACCCTGCTTGCCTCCGATCGCTTTGAAACCTCCTTGATGTTCAATTGCATGTATCTTTACAAATTCTAAAAGAATTGATTCAAAAACGCGCTTTGCACCAGCCACATGTAAAGCGCTGTGCCCCCGATAACACTCAGCGCAAAGACACGCAAGAGGGCATGCAAGATCACCACACAAGCCACCGCCAACACTTCATTAAGCCCATAGGGGGGAGTAGAAAAAGGCGCGTCTTTGAGGCTATAGACAATCAACATCCCCACCACGCCCAAGCTCAACACCCGCCCCAAGTAGAGCAATACCTTAGGCGCGGGGCGTTTGGCGTTAAAGAGCAAAAAGGGGAAGATGCGGATAAAATAGGTGGTGGTGGCTGTGATGATGAGGGCTAGCCACACATACAGATCGCTCACTCCAAACGCTTTTTAAAGAAGATAAAAAGGCTAACCATCACTAATAATGTGGGTAAGAGAAAATGGGTTTTGCCAAAGAGCAAAAAACACCCCAGCGCGCTCAATAAGCCGATGAGTGCGGGGGCGTGGCGTTCTGTGGCGCGCCACTGCTCCATAAAAATCACCAAAAAAGTCCCCGCCACAATAAAGGAAATGCCCTCCACATTGAGGCTAAACCCCTCGCCCAAGATCGCTCCCAAAGCCGTCCCCACCACCCAATACACTTGGTTAAGCAAGCAGACAGCTAACATGAAATCTTGAGGATCGCTCTGCTTGGCTTTAGCAAAACTTAGAAGCGAAAAGCTTTCATCTGTGAGGGTGTGGGAGAGGTAAAACACCCGCTTACCCGATGCGCTGAAGGGCTCAAGCATGGCGATCGCGTAGCAAATTTGGCGCGCATTGAGCAACGCCACCAAGAGAAAAATATTGAGCAAGTCCGCATGCGCGCCCAACAAACCCACCACCAAAAACTGCACCGCGCCGGCGTAGATAAACACACTCATAAACACCGCGATCAAG
Source organism: Helicobacter sp. L8 (assembly GCF_003660355.1). Taxonomy (NCBI): domain Bacteria; kingdom Pseudomonadati; phylum Campylobacterota; class Epsilonproteobacteria; order Campylobacterales; family Helicobacteraceae; genus Helicobacter; species Helicobacter sp. L8. The sequence goes on along the minus strand of NZ_QXQR01000005.1, from coordinate 79,623 downwards.
AATCCATACCCGGCTTGTTGCACCAACACCCCAAAAGTCGCGCCCACTAGAATAAAGCCCACTAACAAAGGGATGGTGTGGGGAAAGGCTTCTTTAAAAGCCAAAAAGCTAGGCAAGAGATTTCCTTGAGAGTCGCCACGCACCCACACACAGAGCTAACCCCAAGATTCCCACCAAATAGATCACATGCCCAAAGAGCGCGCTCAAGGGCGCGCCTAATTGGTTTAACATCACCATAGAAGAGATGCCATGGTAGGCAGGCACAATCTGCAAGAGGAGGCGCAAAAAGCTAGGCAAGAGTTCTAAGGGCCAAATAAAGCCCACCATAAAGATCAAGGGTAAAGAAGAGATCAGCACAATTTGGGCTGCTTGCACGCCTTTGCGCACAAAAGTGCCCAACACCACCCCACAACTTGCTGTGCTCATCAAAAACACCAGCATGATCGCTAGCAACACAGAGGGGTTAGCATGGATATGAATCCCATAGTAGGGAAAAAGCACTCCCAAGTAGAACAAGGCTAAAAAGGCGTAGATCAGACTAAAACACACACAGCGCACCCAAATAAAACTCAGCGCACTAGAGAATTGGGGGTAAGAACGCCCTTGCGCGCAGGTAAGCATACTAGCTCCCATGAGTAAAGTTTGGTGCAAAATGAAAATAAAGACATTGGCGATGGCGTAGTTAAGATAGCCCACAGAGGGGTTGTAAAGCGGGATGGTTTGCAAGATAAAGAGGCTGTGTTCTTTGGCGATCTCGCTTTCAAATAGGCTTTTGTGGGTTTTGATCGCATCGCTTAGGGCATCTAGCACATCCACTACCGCGTTGGCGATCGCGCTGTAAATGAGGAAGTAATTGGCGTTGGTGTAGAGCTCTACGCGTGCGGGGGTGCTGGTGTAAATGGCGCGCTCAAAAAACTTAGGGATCAGCACAATGGCGTAGACTTTCTCTGTTTCTAATAATTTTTTAGCCTCTTGGGGGGATTGGGAAAAATGCGTGATATGGATATTGGGCGCGCTCTCTAACATGCGCACAAGCCGTCTAGAAAGCGTGCTTTGATCCAAATCCACTAGCACGACTGCCTGGCGTGTTACGATGTCGTTTTTATAGGGCAAGGGATAGAGAAAGGCGTAAAACAAGGGTCCTACAATGATGATAAAGCGCACCCCGGCATGCGTAAAAATGGCTTTAAACTCCTCTAAAAACACCCTCATGCGCGTTTCTCTTTGAGATAAGATAAGCACAAGCCCAAGGGCAAGAACAGCAAGAAAAACCCCATTTTCAATAAGGATTGCCACGCCAAGAGTGCCCCATCGCTATAGTGGGCTAGGGCGATCAAAGCTTTAATAAAGTAGCTTACAGGCAATAAAGACCCCCAAAACTCCCCTAACACGCCCATGTTACTCACCGGGTAAGTTACCCCCACAAAGGCTAGCGAGGGGGCGGTATAAGCCGCGATCACCGAAGTGCTTCTAATGGGATCGTTGAAAAGGGTGTGCAAGAGCAAAACCACGCTAGAAATGCTGAGTGTCATCAACACCACCCCCCCCAAGAGCAACCCTAAATGTGTATAATAGGGCTTTAAAAATCCCAACATTAAAATCCCCCACACACTGAAAATAGCGCAATTGAGAAGCAGGGCGTTAAAAGCCTGCAGGGTATTGGTGCTGTGTTGTAAAAAGTTTAGCATGCCCAAAGCGATGAGGATTTGCCACATGCATGGCAGGATCACCCCTAGCAGGAACTGCGCGTAGTTGTTGTTTTCATTGTAAAGGGGGTGGATATTGGCGTGTAGGGGGAAGGCTAGGGCTTTGGCGGTGTTGAGATCCCCTTGTGCGCCCAAGTTGGCGGCGACATCATTTTTGACATTCAAGGTCATGAGCACTTGGGTAAAGGCACTCAAAATCGCCTTGCCCACCAGCACAAACTCCGCATCGTAGTAAAGCACCACGGGAGTTTTGATCCCCAATTTGGTGTGGCGTTCTAAATCTGTGGTAAGCACCACTGCTCCATAGATTTGCTTACTGTCCAAATCCGCTTTGGCATCGCTAAGGGAGGGGTAAAAACGCTTCAAGGCAAGGGTGCTACTCGCGTTTAAAGCGCGTGTGATCTCTTGGCTAAGGTGGCTGTGATCCAAATCCACAATCCCTATGGGGAGTTTGGTGGGGAGTTCTTTATAAAAGATTCCCGCCAACAACGCCCACAACAACAAGGCGCGCCCAAACACAGCACAAGGCTATAGGTGTCCTGCCTGATTTTAGACCACATCAAGGATTAACCAACACACTCATACCCACACGCAGGCGTGCCATCTCACTCAAAGGGGTGGCTTCAATGCTAAAAGAGCGCATGTCATAACTCTTACTGCTACTTGTGCTTTTCCAAGTGGCAAAATCCCCCATCACACTCACATAGGTAACCTTGAATTCTAGACTTTGATCCAAAGCGGGCACATAGCCCTTAAACACAGCCCCCACACCAAATTGTTTCAAATATTTTTCTGGCACGCTCAAATTCAACCACGCGTGCGCGGTGTCGGTTACTAAGACAACCGGAAAGCCCTTGGGGCTTAATTCTCCGCTATAGAGTAAAACATTGCTCACCTCCCCATCAATGGGGCTATAAGCATTTTTATCGCGCAAAAATACCTGCACTTCGTTGAGTTGCCCTAAAGCCGCTTGGGCTTTTTCTTTAGCGGCGATCTTGCTCTCTTGGCTAGCCCCCTCACGCGCTAGCTGGTATTGCTGGAACGCGGCTTCTTTATTGTAATTGGCGCTTTGGAAAGCCGCATAGGCTTCATCGCGTTTTTGCAAGCTGGCTACACCCTTGTCATAGAGTTCTTGCACGCGTTTATAGGTTTCCTCAGCCAAGTCGCTTTGGGCTTTAGCGGCTTGGTAGACATCTTTAGCGCTTTTGATGGTTTGGCTACGACTCCCCTTTAACACCTCATCGCGCAAAGCAGCCGCAGCCTTGTGGCTCGAGCTAGCTTGCAATAATTTAGCCTCCGCCTCGGGGCTGTGGATGGTAAAGACTAAATCGCCCTTTTTGATGCGATCCCCCTTTTTGACGACCACGCTCTCAATGCGCCCGGCTAATTTGGAGCTCACGCTGTATTCCCTAGCTTCTATAAAACCCTGCAATCTGTCCACCTTATGGCTATAGGCTTGGTAATAGAGTTTGCCAAGCCAGCCTAAGATCCCTAGGGCGATCAAAATACTTAAGATGAGAACTAGAGGTTTTTTATCCGCAGTGCTAGCCATGTGCTGTCCTAATGCGCGTAATCGTAAAAGAGATCGATGTGATCCCCAAGAGCCATCAAATCCACCAACGCGCTGATGTATTTAAACGCGCTGGTTTTTTGTTCCACTAAAATGCCCGAAAGAGAGTTGCGCGCATCCACGACTAAAGAATTTGTGCCCATGCCCTGGTTGAACGCCTCTTCTTGCAATTTCAAATTCTCTTTGGCTAATTCAATGCTGGTGTTTAAACTCTGGTATTCTTTGAGATAGGATTGGCATTGCAAATAAGTCTTGTGTACCAAGAGTTCCATGTCCTTTTTGGCTTGGCTTTGCAACGCGCTGGTTTGCAACTCATCGATCCTTGCTGCTTGGTAGTGCATGATTCTGCCTGTGGGGGTTAAAATGGGCAGGCGCGCCCCCACACCCACAAACCACTGGGGCACCATGTCCATGAAGGTAGAATTATTCTCTTTCATAATGTAGGCTCCAAAGAAGTTAAAATGGGGCAGAAATTTGGAAATCTCCAATTTCACCATCTCCTTTGCGCTCTTTTGCTTGATCGCCAAACTCCTTAACACCGGGTAAGAACTCAAGGTTTCTTGCACAAAGAAGTTGAGATTGGGCAGGTGTTTGGGGTGGATGTCCAGATTCGCGCTGGGAGCAAAGTGGGTGTTTGCTACACTCTCTTTAGAAAGAATCGTGTTAAAAGCCAAAGTGGCGACTTCTAGGGCATCTTTAGCCTGCATGGTTTTGATCTTACTCTTTTCATAAGCCACGGACGCGCTGAGTGTTTCCACCCGTGCGATTTGCCCTGCCTTTTGGCGTTTTAGGGCGTTTTGGTAATGTTTTAAATGCCCCTTTTCCACATCTTGCAACACGCCTAACACCTCCCTATCTAACACCAAGCCGTAGTAAATCTTGACCAATTCTTGGAAAGTGGAGAGGCGTTTTAGGCGCGAAACTTCCATAGACTCCTTATGCGCCAAAGAGGCAAGCTTACTCATGTAAAAACGCGCTCCACCCATATACAAGGGGTAAATGATACTCAACGCCCCCAATACCACATTTTCTTTAGAAAATAAGAAAGGCTGGCTTAACATGCCCATCATCCCGCCAATGCCTTGGGCTAGTGCCGCACCACCCAAATGCGCCAAGGCTGGTTGACCCAAAAAGCGTTCCATACCCCCAGCGAATTCTTGAATCTTGGCTTGGTTGCCCTTGAAGGGGGAAACAGTGATGGGTTTAGCCAAGTGCACATAAAAAGCGCTCAAATCGATTTGGGGCAAAAAAGAGAGTTTAGCCGCTGTGCTGAGTTTTTTAGCCTTTTGTTGCGCGTAATCTTGGGCTTTGATCCCATCATAATTAGCCAGCACTATATTCCATGCCTGTTTGAGAGAGAGCATGGGGGAGTCAACGCTTTGGGGCGGGGCTTGTAAAAACGCGCTTTGGGCTTGCAAGCCTCCCACGACACAACACACACTCAAATACCTAGCCAGCCTAGTTTTCATAAGCACCCCTTTAGAGATTCTTTTTCATGAGCTTGAGCTTTTTGATCCGGGCTTTGTCCATATCCAACACCTCAAAGATACAATGCGCATCTCCCACCACATCGCCCACTTCTGGCAGGCGTTCCAACAAACTAAAGACATACCCCCCCAAAGTTACCTGTTCGTAATCTGGATCAAATTTGATCTTGAGCAATTCGGCCATGTTCTCTAAATCCACCATGCCATCACACTCAAAGGTATTTTCATCTAGGCGTTTGATACCTTCCTTGCTCAAATCATGCGCGTCTGAAATATTACCCATGATCTCCTTAATGATGTCGTCCATTGTCAATAAGCCAGAAGTGCCCCCATATTCATCCACCACCAGCGCGCTGTAAACCCGTTTGTTATTCATTTTGAGCAAAATTTGCGAAATAGACGCGCTTTCAGGCACAATGAGCATGTCTTTTAGCAGGTGTTTGAAGTTCTGCACTTCTTTAGCGTCCAACAAAGAGGCCGACAGCACATCCTTGATGTGGATCAAGCCTAAGATATTGTCCTTATTGCCATCACAGCATGGGTAGCGCGTGAAAGGGTTTTTCAACATGGTTTGGATATTTTCTTTGTAGGGGCGTTGCAAATCCAAACACACCATGTCCTTTCTAGGAGTCATCACCTCGCGCGCGCTCGTGTCCGAAAAATCCACCGCATTTTTGATAATTTCTTCTTCTACAAAATCGATCACCCCTCCCTTTAGACTCTCGCCCACGATGATCTTTAACTCTTCTTCGGAGTGGGTGCTATCATGCTGGGGCTCGATCCCAAAGATTTTAAGCACAATCTTAGCCAAAAAGTCAAAGAGATTCACCACAGGGTAGGAGATCAACCAAAAGGCATGCAAGGGGCGCGCGATCCAAAGCACCACACTCTCTGAGCGCACGATGGCGATGGATTTAGGCACAATCTCTCCTAAAATCACATGCAAGAGTGTGATGAAACTAAAGGAAATCGCCACACTCAAACTATGCGCAAAAATGTATAGGCTCTCAAAATGCAACCACTTTTTCAACAACAGAGTGATAAAGTGCGCGATAGCGGGTTCTCCTAACCAACCCAAACCCAAAGAAGACAGGGTTACTCCCAACTGGGTCGCGCTCAAATAGGTGTTAATGGACGCGTTGATTTTAAGGGCTAGGGTGGCGTTTTGGTTATTGTGTAAACTCAGCTCCTCTAGCTTAGATCGGCGCACCTTGACAATGGCAAATTCGGACAGCACAAAAAACGCGTTGAGTAAGACCAACAACAAGGCTAATCCAAACATCAAAATCGGCTCGTAAAGCCCCAAGGGCTCTCCTTAAATGAGGAAGGCTATAGCGGACACACGCCCACCTACAACCGTTCCACGATGTCAAACACGGCAACCAAATAATAACCTAGCGCGCCCAACAAGGCGGAAATAGGCACGGTTACCACCCAAGCGGTGATGATCTTCTTGATCACCGATCGCTGCACCAATTCACTTTTATAGGCTTTTTTAAGCGTCTTGCGTTCTTTCTTGCTCAACCCAATGGAGTATTCCAAGGTGTTGTTATTTTTTTTCAAGGCTTTGAGATAGGCTAGCATTTCTTTTTTTTGTTTGGGGTTGGCTTTTTCAAAGCGTTCTAAGAAATTTTTAATCACACTAGCGTCCTCGCCTGCGTGCGCGTCTAAAATCATCTGCTTGATGGCTAAAGTGCGCCTTTGCAAGATCTCACGCAAAAAGCCCACCCCAAAGACCGCCCCGATGGTGATATGGGTTGAGCTCACAGGCAAACCTAGCTTAGAGGCAAACAAGACGGTGATCACGGTCGCCATTGCGATGCAAAAGGCTTGCATTTTGTCTAATTCCGTGATCTCGCTCCCCACGGTTTTAATGAGTTTGGGTCCATACAAACTCAAACCCAAGGCAATCCCCAGCCCCCCAATCAACATGATCCACAAGGGCGCGTAAGCCTTAGTGGGGATCGCGTGGTTACCCCACTCTTGTAAACTCTGCACGATAGCCGCCAAGGGACCCACGGCATTAGCCACATCATTAGCCCCGTGCGCAAAACTCAAAAGGGCTGCTCCAAAGATGAGCGGGTAGGTAAAGAGGGTATGCACGCTCTCTTTTGTGTTTTCTAGTAGCGGGAGTCTCCTTAGCACATAGGATTTAAACAGCCCATAGACTCCCAAACCCACCGCGATACTCAAGAGAATCTCCTGCCACCACTCTAAGGGGATTTTCTTCCCCAGCACTTTGGCGATCATATACCAAGTGAACGCCGCTCCCATGATCCCCACCAAAATGGGCATCACTCTCAAAGCGGCTTGTTTTTTGTTCTCCTTGTCGCTCAAGACATTTTTAAGAGTCGCCAATAAGCCCATCGCAATCCCCCCCCCCATCATCGGCGAGATCACCCAACTAGCCACGATACCCCCTAAAAAATGCCACTCCACAGCCCCCACTCCCCCGGCCATCAAGCCCGCCCCCAACACCCCCCCCACAATGGAGTGCGTGGTAGAAACGGGCGCGCCAATGGCTGTAGCCAGGTGCAACCACAGCGCCCCAGAGAGCAGGGCTGACAACATCATGCCCACAAACACCGCCGTGTTCTCTATATGAGCGGGGTTGATGATCTTGCCCTTGATGCTTTGCACCACATCGGATCCGGCTAAGACCGCGCCCAACACTTCGCAAAGCGCGGCTAATAAAATCGCCATCGCCAAGGTGATCGCCTGAGAGCCCACCAAGGGTCCCACATTATTAGCCACATCATTAGCCCCGATGTTCATCGCCATGTAGCCCCCCACCACCGTGGCTAAGGCAAGTAGGGGAAAATGGATGGGGACATGCCCTAAGACTAGAGCCATGCCAGCAATACAGACCACAAACACGATAGCAAGGGTGATCTTGACATTATCTCTTTGGAGTTCTTTAAAGGCTTGTTTAAAAGGGGAAGCGTCTTTAGCTTTCATTGTGCGCGCACTTTAGTATAAAATACTCTAAGAACTGCTTAAAGAGAAATGCTTTAGAGTGGGATAGGAGGTGTCGGTATGTTTGTATGCGCGGGATCCCTAGAGAGAATTGGCATGGCTAGGGGGGTGGGAGTGGGGCTTATAGAGAGCGCGATCACTCTCACACGCCTGTGTTTGTTAGAACGCCCTACAGAATTGATCTTTGTGGGGAGCGCAGGAAGTTATGATCCTAACTTGCCCATGTTGTCCTTGTTCAAAAGCGCGCAGGGTTACCAGATCGAACAGAGTTTTGTGTGCGATCAAAGCTACACCCCCCTAGAAAATTATCTAGAAGCCCACAGCGCGCTCTTGGATCAAATCTGCTTGCCCGCTATGAAAGTCAATTCCAGCAACTACATCCACACAAGTCCCGATTTTGCGCGCCAAATGCAAGGCGCTGGCATCGCTTTAGAGAACATGGAGTTTTTCACTCTTTTAAGAGTAGCACAGAGTTTTAAGATTCCTAGCGTGGGTGTGTTCTGTGTTACTAACTATATAAGTCCCCACGCCCACCAAGAGTTTTTAGACAACCACGATCGGGCTAAAGCCCGCTTGGAAGCGTGGATGGAGGCGTTTGGAAAGTGTTAAAGAAAATGGGTTACAATGCGCGCATGGGAGTTTGAAACTTCCAAATACGATAAGGAGAACGCTATGAGTAACAACGCTAATAACAGTTGCAATAGCAACAATAGCAACAACAACAATAGCTGTGGTTGTGGTAGCACTAACAATAGTAGCAACAACAATAGCCAAAACAGCAACAACCAAGACTAAGGGTTGTCGCCCCCCTTAAGGCGGGGGCACTTTATTTACCAAGCTTATTTAAAGTTTCTTTGTGTTAGGCTAGTCGCTCAGTTTTGTAGTAAAGGGTTTTTATGTCGTCTTTTGTCGTGAGGCAGAGAGCTAGGCGTTTTTCCTTACACCTTAGCGATCTGATGTGCATGGGTGGTCTTTTATTACACACCCATTTCACGCACAAAGGACACGCATGCAGGAGTTTAAACAAGACACTTACCACGCCCAGCCTAGCGCGCTAGGGCTAGTTCCCTTTTTTGTTTTCATCATTACTTACTTAGGCACAGGGATTTATTTAGAATTAATCGGGGTAAAAATGGGCTTTTACCAACTGCCCGGACCTGTAGCCGCTAGTTTGGGGGTCGCTAGCGCGTTTTTGCTTTTTAAAAGCGATTTAAACCAAAAATTTGACGACTTTTTAGCCGGATGTGGGGATAGAAATATCATGACCATGTGCGTGATTTATCTGCTGGCTGGCGCTTTTGCGGTGGTGAGTAAAGCGATGGGCGGGGTGGATTCCACGGTCAATTTAGGGTTAACTTACATCCCTGTAGAATATCTGGCTGCAGGCGTGTTTGTGATCGCCGCTTTCATCTCCACAGCCATTGGCACGAGTGTGGGCGCGATTGTGGCATTAGGTCCTATTGCGGTGGGTTTAGCCACGCAAAGCGGGCTATCCATGCCCTTGATCTTAGCAGCCTTATTAGGGGGGGCGATGTTTGGGGATAATCTCTCCATTATCTCAGACACCACCATCGCAAGCACGCGCACCCAAGATGTGGCGATGAGCGACAAATTTAAGATCAATCTCTACATCGCTCTGCCCGCAAGTTTGCTCACCGTGATCTTGCTTTTGATCTTTGGACGACCTGAGAGTGTGGTGCCCTTGAGCGTGCATGATTTCCAATTTGTCAAGACTCTCCCCTATATTTTGGTGTTGATCTTAGCGCTTTTGGGACTCAATGTCTTCTTAGTGTTGTTCGTGGGGGTGGTGCTCTCTGGAGGGATTGGGTTGTATTATGGCAACTTCACACTGCTAGGTTTTGGCAAGGAGATCTACAATGGCTTTAGCAATATGCAAGAGATTTTCCTGCTCTCCTTGTTAACCGGGGGGATCGCCTTTATGGTAACGCGTGAGGGGGGGGTGGCATGGGTGATTAGCAAGATTGAAAAGTGCATTATTGGTCCTAAAAGCGCGAAAGTGGGGATCGCCACTTTGGTGAGCGCGGTGGATTTGGCTGTAGCCAATAACACCGTGGCGATTGTGATCGTGGGGGAGATCAGCAAGAAAATTAGCATGAAATTTGGTGTGGATCGGCGTGAAAGCGCGGTGATCTTGGACATCTTTTCTTGCATTTTTCAAGGACTTATCCCCTATGGCGCGCAGATGCTCATTTTACTGGGGTTTGCCAAGGGAGGGGTGGATTTTCTATCGGTGTTACCCTTGTTATGGTATCAGGGACTCTTAGGAGTCTTCACCTTGCTTTATATTTTCTGGGGTGCTTACAGCGCGCTGGTGTTGAAGAGTTTAACGCCCAAAACCACCAGTGCTCAGGCATAGTTTTAGGGTTTTTTGTGCTATAATGACGGGCTAAATGACTCAAAGGTAGTAAGATGGAGCAAAAGGCATGCGTGGGTGGTAGCACTAGAACATGGAGTTTTGTCCCTTTGTGCGCTTGTGTGGGCTTGGCTTTAGTTGTGGGAGGTTGTGGCATGTTTAAGCGCGCGGGAGCCACGCAACTCATTCCCCCCTCAGCTACGGGCTTGCAAGCCCCCATTTATCCCCCCACCACTTTTAATAGCACTAGCAAGCCACCGATGCCAAATTTTCCCAAACCCCAGCCCCAAATTGAAACCCGTTTTGACAATTCTTCACAGGGCAATCTCTCTAGTGGGGGGGGTGCGCCTGCGATGGTGCCTAACACACCTATTCTCACCCCCACCAATGTGATCGAACTTAGTGCGGTGGGCATGGGGGTTGCGCCCGAATCCACCATTTCTCCCTCCCAAGCTTTGGCTTTGGCTAAACGCGCGGCTATTGTAGATGGTTACCGTCAGTTGGGCGAGAAAATGTATGGGATTAGGGTGAACGCCACCGACACAGTCAAAGACATGATCTTGCAAAACTCTGTGATTAAAACGAAGGTGAACGCCTTGATCCGCAACGCTGAGATCACAGAAACGATCTACAAAGACGGCTTGTGCCAGGTGAGTATGGAGCTCAAACTAGACGGACGCATTTGGTATAATGTCTTCAACCAGGCAAGAGGCTGATCTCATTGCGTGGTTGCTTCTTTGTTAGCTAGGTGGTCGGCGTGTTTGGGTGTGGCGTTTTGTGGGGTGTTGTTGGTTTCTTGCGCGCACAAAAAGCCCCCCAAACCCAAGCCCCACAAAACACACAAGGCGCATAAAAAGCTCTTCATTAAAAAAAGTGCTGCCCAACGCAAGCAAGAGGCAGAGCTCGCGCGCCAAAAAGCCCTAGAACGCTTCAAGCTCATTTACATTTACACGCCCGTGTTGCGTTTTTATGACTATGGCACGATCGAACGCAATAAAGAAGGCGATCTGCAAATCGAGCTCTACCAACTCAGCAAGAAAGCCGGAGAAATTGTGATCAAGAAAAACTACCTATGTTTTTCAGGCATTTGTTCGGCTAAGTGGAGCGCGGCTAGGGACCTCTTTGGCAAGGTGAGTTATGGGGATCTCTTCGATGACATCGTGCTAGGGCGCGATATTTTCAATGGGATGGGTAAGCGCATAGAACCCAATGGAGTGGTGATCCAACGCTTTGTGCAAAACGCAGAGGTGATTTACTACGAACGCAAACCCGATAAAATCTTATTCCAAAACATGAGCACGGGCACGGCCATCGTAATCCAGCAATACCACCCCCCTAAGTGAGGTTCGTGTGCGTTGGTGGTGGCGATCGTGGGTGGTGCTGGTGCCGGTATTGGGGCAAGCCAATGGCTTTAAGATTTCCGAGCAAAGCTTAAATGGCACCGCGCTTAACTCCGCCTACATCGCTGGGGCACGGGGCGCGGACGCGAGTTATTACAACCCAGCTAATATGGGCTTTGATAATGACTGGGGAGAAAATGAAAGCGAATTTGAGATCACTAGCACGGTCATTAATATCCCTGCCTTTAAATTCATGGTGCCTGGCACCAACCAAGGACTTTACTCAGAAACTAGCCTAGTGATGAATCCTAGCAAAGCCAATAACGCAGCCATTATCAATATTTTGGGTTTAGGGGGGGTGGCTACCTCTGCAGCCCAAAAGCTCATAGATGGGGGTATTCCTGCGCTCAAACAACTCATCAATAATTTACAAGGACTCACTAACCAAAAGGTTACCACCGTGGCTTCTATGCCCAGCGCGCAGGTGGTGAGCGGGTGGACGGGCACGACTAATTTTGTCCTCCCCAAATTCTTTTATAAAACCCGTAACCACAATGGTTTCACCTTTGGGGGAAGTTTTACCGCCCCCTCGGGGCTGGGTATGAAGTGGAATGGTCAGGGTGGGGAGTTTTTGCAAAATGTCTTTATTATGATGTTGGAGCTAGCTCCCAGCGTGAGTTACACCATTGGCGATCGCTTTTCTGTAGGCGTGAGCGCGCGCGGACTCTACGCTACGGGCAAGTTTGACAACACCGTTTATGTGCCCTTGCATGGCGCTTCTGTGCTCACTGGGAGTCAGATTATAGGTTTACCCAATAATGTCTTTAGCCAGCAGGTACCAAGCTCTATGCGCGACCAACTTGCCAGCATTGGCTACCGTCCAGCTATGCAGTGCACCGCCCAAATGAATCAAAATAGTCCTGTGTGTGAGACCTATTACAATGGACTCAAGCAAATCATGCGCTATAGTGGCTTGCAAGAAGCCATCTCTGATCTCTATGGCACTTCTCAGGTTGTCCAACAGAGTAATGGGAGCTCTTGGGGGGGGGGCTATAAGATCGGGGCGAGCATGCGCGTTTTTGAAAATGGCATGTTCTCTGTAGTCTACAATAGTAGCGTTACCTTTAATATGCGTGGGGGATTGACCGCGCTCACCAAATTAGGTCCTAGCTTAGGCAATGTGCTTACAAGAGGGCATCTAAATATCAATGTCTCCTTGCCCCAAGTGATCAATATTGCCTACGCACACGAGTTTTTCAAACACCGCTTGCGCGTAGAGGGGGTGTATGAACGCACTTTTTGGAGTCAGGGCAATAAGTTTTTGGTAACCCCAGATTTTGCCAACGCGTCCTACCAAGGGATTGGGGGCACGGTGCAAAATCTCAATTCCGCTACCCTTAAAAAAATGGTAGGTTTGGCGGATTTTAGCGGGGTAATGAATATGGGGAATGGGTGGCGCGACACCAACACTTTTAGAATCGGCACGACCTACATGGGCAGGAGTTTGCGCTTAATGGGCGCGCTCAGTTACGACCAAGCCCCCAGCCCCCAAGACGCTATTGGGATTCCAGATTCCAATGGCTATTCCATCGCCTTTGGGGCTAAATACAATTTTAGGGGTTTTGACATCGGTTGGGGAGGCACTTTCACTTTCAAGAGCAACCGCGATAGCTACTACCAATCCAAAGATATTGGTCAATTACGCATTTTTTCAGCGTCTTTGGGTTATCGTTGGTGAATATTCCATCTAAAGGGGTTTGATGTTCCATGTACTTGTTATAGATATCCAAGAAAAATTGCTTCCTGTTATGGCGCAAGCAGAAACTCTCTTGGCTAATTGCGTGAAATTCTTGCAGATCGCCCAAGAGTTGGAGCTTAAGATTTTGGCTAGCGAACAAAATCCTAGTAAGCTAGGTCCCAGTGTCGCGCCCTTACAAGCCTTTTTAGGCACACCCCACACCAAAGAACATTTCAGCGCTGCGCCTATACTAGCTCCCCTTTTGCCACCTAAGACGCGCTTGGTGGTGCTAGGTATCGAAGCGCATGTCTGTGTTTACCAAAGTGTGAAAGATCTCTTGCGCGCGGGCTTTGAGGTGGTGGTTTTGCAAGATTGCACCAGCTCTAGGGATATGAATAACAAAGCCCTAGCTCTAGCCGATTTGCAAAGTTGCGGGGCGCGCATTTTGAGTAGCGAGATAGTCGCTTTTGAGTGCTTACAAACCTACACCCACCCTAGCTTTAGGGCTATCTCTAAACTTATCAAATAGATTAGCTAGAAAAACGCGCGCACAATTCTAAAAGCGTGTCTGCGCTGTATTGGGCTAGGGCTAGAGTCATCTTTTGGTGGCAGGGCAATGAAAGTGTGGCTTGATAAAAGTCTTGGGCTTTGGGGAAGTCCAAGAGTCCTAGGCGTTCTTGATAGAGCTTAAAGGTATGGATGGGTTTGTAGTGCACCTGCACACCTATTTGCGCCTCTAATAAAGCCTGTAGCAATGCGTGTTTTTTCTCCCATAAGCTAGGGTGTAAGAGTAGGGGATAGAGATGGTTGGAGCTAGTGATATGGGGGGGCAAACTCGCATGCAGAGGGGTAAAATAAGGGTTATTAGCAAAAGTGCGATCGTAAAAGCGCGCGATCTCTTCGCGCACGGCAATAAAGGCATCGAGTTTAGGCAGTTGGCTTAAGCCTAATGCACCTTGCAATTCGTTCATTCTAAAATTATAGCCATAATGCCGCACTTCTACATCAAAACCCCGATTCTCCACCCCATGCGCGCGCAATAGCTTGAGTTTGTGATAAAGCGCGCTGTCATGCGTGGCAATGAGCCCCCCCTCAGCGGTGGTGATGGGTTTGATCGCGTGTAAACTAAAGATCGTGGCATCGGCTAAACTCCCGATCTTTTGCCCCCGATAACTTCCCCCTAGCGCATGCGAGCTATCAGAGATGAAATATAGTCCATAGCGTGCGCAAAACTCCTTGATAGCTTGCACTTCCACGCTCCGCCCCCCATAATCCACGCTCACCACCGCTTTAATACGCTCTCTTTGGGCGTGCGTGTGGTAGGTTTCCTCTAGGAGTGCGGGGTTTAAATTGCCATCTACGCCAATATCGCAAAATAGTGGTGTGGCTTGGCATGCCAAGAGCATGTTAGCTGTGGCTACAAAGCTAAGAGGAGTGGTGATTGCAAAATGCTTTGCTAACCCTAGGGCTTGGTAGGTCATCAGTAAGGCAGAGGTGGCACTATTGCACGCTAGCACATGCGCAACGCCTAAATAGTTCGCCATGGCTTTTTCAAAGTCTTCCACCAGGGGTCCCTGTGCTAGATGCGCGCCTTGTAGGGCTTGCACTACGGCTTGTATATCGCTTTGATCAATGCACTGGGTGCTATAGGGGTTCATGGTGTTTAAAGCCCCACGATGCTTTGGCGCACCCCTTCAATGATCCAATCAGGGGTAGAAGCCCCCGCACTAATGCCACAGAGTTTTTTACCCTCAAACCATGTCGCCTTGAGATCGTTAAAATCCTCCACCAAGTAGCTATCTGGGCAAAATTCTTTGGCGATGTGAAAAAGTTGCTTGGTGTTTGAAGAGGTCTTGCCCCCCACAATCACCATAATATCCACCTCTTGGCTAAGTTCCCTCACCGCTTCTTGATTGTCAAAGGTGGCGTTACAGATGGTGTTAAAAATACGCACCTCCGCACAGCGCGCGATGAGAAAGCTGGCGATCTCTAAAAGCTTGGGGGTTTGTTTGGTGGTTTGGGAGACTAGGGCGATTCTTTTGGCTAAATTTTGGCTCTGTAATTCTTCTAAAGAGCCCACCACTAAGGGAGGCGTGCTAGAGTAGCTAATCACCCCCTTTACTTCAGGGTGGTTGGCATCCCCAAAGATGACAATTTGATACCCCTTTGCGCTCATTTTTTCTACAATCTGTTGGGGTTTGATCACATAGGGACAGGTCGCATCAATGATATGCGCCTTTTTGTCCTTGAGTTTAGCTAGATCGTTTTTGGGGATGCCATGCGTGCGGATAATCACGCTTTTATGGGGCTCAATGGCATTGACATCCTCTTGCACGCGCACATTGTAATCTTGCTCTAGGCGTTTGATCTCTTTGGGGTTGTGGATGAGCGAGCCTAGTGTGAGGCTATTTTTATTCTTTTGGGCGATCTCAATGGCGCGTTTCACGCCAAAGCAAAAGCCATAATTCTTAGCCATTTTCACTTGCATGGGTGTCCTTTATGGGGGTGATACGCCCCAAAATTTCTTTAAATGTGGGGAAAGAGATCGCCATGCACGCGCTATTTTTCAAGCTCCCCCCACAGGCTAGCAAAGCGATCGCAAAGCTTAAGGCGATACGATGATCGTTAAAACTCTCTAAGGGCTCTTTGGGGCGTTTAAGAGTCCCGCCCTTAATTTGAAAGCCATCTTCAAAGCCCACGCATTCAATCCCCATTTTGGTTAGATTGGCTAGAGTGGTGGCGATGCGATCGCTCTCTTTGACGCGCAATTCTTTGGCATTTTTTACCACGCTCACCCCTTGTGCGACACTCATCGCCACGCCCAAAGCGGGCAATTCATCAATCAGAGAGGGGATATTCTCTTTAATCTCAATCGCTTCAAGGGGGCGGTGTTGCACATAAATATCCCCCACAGGCTCGATTCGTGTGGTGCGCGGGTGAAACTCCACATGCGCGCCCATTTTCTTTAACACTTTGAAGGCTTCTATGCGCGTGGGGTTGAGCAAAACATTTTTGAGCAACACCGCGCTTTGGGGCACAAGCACCACAGCTAAGGCAAAGTAAAACGCGCTAGAGGGGTCAGCGGGGATGCACCACTCAAAGCTCTCTAAAGGCTGGCTTAGGGGCTCTAGGTTGATGGCTGTGGGGGTAATGCCAATCTTTGCGCCTAGGGCTTTTAGCATGCGCTCGCTATGATCGCGACTTAAAGAGGGCTCACTAAAGATAAGGGGGTCTTTGGCTTGCAGGGTGGCTAGTAGCAATGCGCTTTTGAGCTGTGCAGAAGATATGGGACTAGTGTAGTGCAAGCCTTGCAGGGGCGCGCTTAGAATGCTTAAAGGGGCTAGGGTATTTTGTGCGCGCGCCCGGATGTGTGCGCCCATTTGGACTAAGGGCGTGATGACCCGCCCCATTGGGCGTTTGCTCAAAGAGGCATCGCCCACTAAAATATAGTGGTTTTTCTGACTCTGGCTACTAGCAAGTAGCCCGCTAAAAAGGCGCATGGTTGTGCCTGAATTGCGGCAATTTAAAGGCTTTGTGGGCTCATTGAAGTGTAAAAATTGTTTAGGGGGGGTGAGCTTGAGGGTGTTTAGGGCGTGCTTTTGCACTCTTAAGCCTAGTGCTTTAGCGATGTTGAGTGTGCTTAGGCAATCTTGACCTGTGAGCAAATTTTGCACAAAACAAGGTTTTTGGCACAAGAGCGCAAAAATGAGCGCGCGATGACTTAAAGATTTATCTGAGGGCAGGTGATCTAAGCTGAGATCAAATTTTGGCGCGGGGGCGATGTGTAGCATTAAGATTTGAGCTTGGCGTTAAAATGTTGCTCTAGCACGCCTAAAGCTTGCTGGGCGATCGCCTGTAATTGCGACTCCATCAAGGATTCTTGGGATTGGATTTTAAGGCGCACACTTAGGGCGATTTGCTCAGCATTCTCTGTGTAGATGTCTAGGGGGAAGACTTCTTTTAAATGGGGGATGCGCGCTTCTAAAAGGCGTTGCTTGAGAGCCACAAAAGGACAATTTTTATCTACAAGTAGAGTCAAATCTCTAAAGCTGGTGGGCAGTTTTGAAAACTCTTGAGCCTTGTAGGGCTTTTGGTTGAGCAATGCGCGATTCACTTCAGCAACAAAGCCTTCTAATAAGTCTTCTTGTTGGACTAAGATAGGATTGATCGCCCCCAGCACGCCAATTTTTTGCCCCTCTTGGATGATCCACGCGCTTTGGTAGGGGTGGTAGGTGGCGTTTAAATAGGGGTTTTCTTGGACTTGCTCTTGGGCGATGGGTTCTAAATCAAAAGCCCCGATCACACTAGAGATCGCGCGTACAAAGGCGTAAAAATCCCACGCCTCCCCCTTAGGGTGGGGGTAATGGGGGGAGTTTTTAAGCCCGCTGGCTAGAAAGGCTAGACTTTGTGCCTCCTCACGCTTGGCGTTGTAAATGCTTCCTAACTCAAAAAGGGCAACACTCTTAAAGCCTAGGCTTTTATTGTGGGCGCTTGCCTCTAAGAGTCCGGGGATTAAAGAGGTGCGTAGGGTGTTGAGATCGGCATTAATGGGGTTGAGAAGATCAAGTTCTTGGGGCAATACGGGGTAACCTAGTTCTATTAAGCGTTCCCTCTTGGCAAAGACATAATGCACCACCTCCTTAAATTGCAAGGCAAGGGCTTTGGTGGCTAGGGTGCGCTCAAAGCAATAGCGGGTGTAGTGGGGGTTGGCACTGCTGGTTTCGCTGGTGTGTAATAAAGCAGGGGGAATGTTCTCAATGCCCACAAAGCGTAAAATCTCTTCAGCAATGTCATGCACGCCCTCAATATCATGGCGATGGGGGGGCACTTGGATAGTGAGTGTGTCCTCTTGGGCGTGTAAGCCAAATCCCAAACTCTCTAAGATTGCATGGACTTGTTGGTAACTAATTGGCATGCCTAAGATACTGGCGATTTCTGTAAGAGTGAGCTTAAGACTTGGAGGGCTAAAGGTGCTTAGAGGCGTGCCCACTTGCAAGCGTGCCTCAGGGTAAAAACGAGTGAGTAACAAGGCTAGCCACTCTAAGCCCTCTTGCACCTGTGGGTTGCTCCCGCGCTGGGAGTGGTGGATGAGCGTGGGGGTGCTCTCTTGAGGGTGAGAGTGTAGGCATTGGCATAAATGACTAGGCTCTATAAAGCTAGCCTCTAGCAAATAGGGGGAGGTTTGGGGGGGAGTGGGGGCGCGCACCCCGATCGTGGCTAGGGTGCTGTTGGCGTGCTTGGCGTGTAAAAAGCCCTCAGAGGACCACACTTTTAAGGGCACATTTGGGTAAGCCTGCAAGATCACCCCGCTTAAATAGGTGCTGTATTCTAGGAGATTAGAGACCAAACTCTCTTGTAAATTGTGTTGCAAGGCTAGAGTGAGGGCGATCTCTAGGGGCAAAAAGGGCGTGTCTAACTCCAGTGTGCCATAACAGAGCGCGCAGGGGGGCAGAGTTTGGGGCAGGCTTGGGGGGGTGGCTAGTGGGCTAAAAGAGAGTTTGGGGGGGGTTTTAAGACGCAAAGAATAGAGCGCACTGATTTCGCGCGCAACGCCTAGCACACTCAAGCAATCCCCCCGATTGGGAGTGAGCGCGATATCTAAAAGCGTGCCCTTAAAAAAGGGTAAATCTCTTAGAGGTGTGCCCACTTTTAGGGGCTCATCGCCATTAAGGCTACTATCTAGGATCAAAATCCCCTCATAGAGCTTAGGCAGACCCAGCTCCACGCTTGAGCAGAGCATGCCAAAACTCTCTACACCCCTGAGTGTGCTCGTCTGTATGTTGAGCTTACAGGCAGGCAAATACGCCCCGGGCAGAGCCAACGCCACAAACTGCCCCGCCTGCACATTTTTCGCCCCGCAGACAATTTGTAACACCTTGTTACCACTATCCACTTGGCAAATGCTAAGTTTTTCTGCGTTGGGGTGTTTGTCCTTAGTTAGGACTTGTGCGAGCACGACCTCTTGGGGCAACCCAAAGGGGCTAGCCCCCTCCACCTCCAAACCCACACGGCTTAAATCCGCGCATAAAGTGGGCACATCGGGCAAACTACCCTCTAAAAAATCCTCCAAAGTGTGGGTATTGAGTAACATCAAAACGCCTCTAGTAATCTCAAATCGGTTTCAAAAAGACTTCTAAGATCATTGATCGCACAACTGAGCATGGTTAGGCGTTCAATCCCTAGCCCAAAGGCGTATCCGCTCACATTTTTTAGCCCTGCGTGTTTAAACACCCCCGGATGCACACACCCAGCGCCTAACACCTCTAGCCAACCGGTGTGCTTACACACCTTGCACCCTTCTTGTTTACAAAATACACAGCTAATATCCACCTCTGCGCTAGGCTCGGTGAAAGGGAAAAAGCTCGATCGCCAGCGCACTTTAATATCCCCAAAGAAATAGTGTAAAAAGTCCTCTAAAACCTGCTTGAGATGCCCAAAATGCACCTTATGCGCGCTATCCACTACTAAACCTTCTACTTGAGAGAACATGGGGGTGTGCGTGGTGTCATAATCGCGCCTAAAGGTAGGACCTACCCCGATCATTTTAATGGGGGGCTCTTGGGTTTGCATGGCATGGATTTGGGTGGGGGAGGTGTGGGTGCGCAAAAGCTTGTGATCCTTGAAGTAAAAGGTGTCTTGCATGGCGCGCGCGGGGTGGTAGGCGGGCATGTTGAGCGCATCAAAATTGTAAAACTCCTCTTGCACCAACTCCCCCAAGTGCAATTTAAAACCTAGCTGGGTGAAATATTCAATGATGCGATCTTTAGTGTAGCTGAGTGGATGCCCTAGACTAGCACTAATATGGGTGTTGGCTAAACTAGGATCGAGTTTTTCAGCTTGCAAGCGCGCCTTTAGCTCTAAATTTTGTAAAGCCTGTTTGCGCTGGGCATGGGCTTGGGTGAAAGCCTCCTTAAATTGGTTGAGTTTTTGGGCTTTATGGGCTTTTTCTTGCCCACTTAAGTTTTTAAGTTGGGTAAATTCTTGGGTGAGTATCCCCTTTTTGCCCAAGACCTGCAGGCGTAGATCCTCTAACTCCTTGAGATCGCGCACATGGGCAACACGCGCCAAGAGATCGTCTAAAACCTGCAAGAGAGTCTACCTAATGTCAATTTTGAAGGTATGCACCTCATCGTTGAGAGCCACCCTAACCACTAAAGTGCCCGCAGTGATATGCTTAGGGTTTACCACCACAAATCCCCCCTTAGCCTTGCCTCCGGGCTTGAGGGTGGAACGCCTCAAATAGTTGATCGCCATGATTTTAAAGGCTTGGCGTTCATCTTGCATGATCGCTGCAGTCTGTGCGTCATCCATCATCATAAAGGGCACACCCATCATCATATCATAGGCTAGGAAAGCCCCCTGCCCATAGTAGAACATGGGTGAGGGGATATTATCCCCTGTGATAGGCGTAGAAGGCACGGCGATGTTGAACTTTTGTAACACGGGGTCAAAATCGTAACTGGATTTAAGCATTTGCTTAAAGCTTAACACGGGCAAATTCTCTTGCCCCTCCTGCACGCTAATATGACTACTATCAAAGTCTAGGGGATTTCCTCCCGTGAGTTGCGCGCCTACATACAGCACTAAGGGAGGATCGTCCAAGCCCTTGAGTTGCTTTTGGGCGACCTCCACTTGCACCTTGGAGTGGGGCTGGCTAGATGTCAGCACCTGCACCCCATTATTATACCTAGACACCTGTTCAGGCTTGACGCTAAGCTTTGCGCACCCCGTGATGAAAGCGACAGACAGACAAGAAGCGACAACTAATGACCTCATGAAAACCCTTTATTATTTTGATAAGTTCAAAATCCAAATCGGTTGGCAAAAAAACCATCAGACCCCCCCGTAGTCTCTTGTGCGAAGACCCTTTCCAATTGTTCTTTGATGTCATAATAGCCAAAACTTTCTTTAAAACCCTCAATTTTGCCCCCACTGGCGTTTTTATGCCCCCCTCCGTTAAAATATTGTTTACTTATGCTACTCACATCGCATTTCCCATTGGAGCGCAAACTCACATTGCCCCTAAAACCCACATCGATGTAAAAATCGAATTCAGGGTTTTGGTGTAAAAAGAGATTTGCCAGCACGCTAATACCGCCCATGCTGTAACTTAAAAACCCCCTTTTATCCTCACATGCCACACTGCACGCCTCTTTTTTTTGCGAAAGCAACGCCACTTGGGCGTTTGAAGCGATATTATCCATTATCTCAGCATCCGGATCCCCCCCTAGAGCGATCTTTTTAAGCCTAAAAAGATCATTATCAAAGCGCACCGCTCCATTTTCTTGGTGGATGTAGGAGGGCACATGATCTAATAGGGCAAATTTATAGGCGCGGTGCTCCTCATCAAACATGAATCGGTTAAGCTCATGGGTGGTGGCGATCATGCGCATGCACACCTTGCCTAGCTCAAAGCCAAAACCCTCTTCTTGCCAAATATCCACAGAATTAATCATCTCCACCATCGGGGCGAGTTTCTCCAACGCGCCCTCTTGGAGGGGGTTGTAATGCTCTTTGAGCGTTTCGTAAGTGATCTTAGAAGCACTGCGATCCACATCTAAATGATACCAATGGTAACTTTCTGCCGCATCTTTGCCTGTGATGTGGTGATCTAAAAGCAAAATTTCTACCTCCTTGCCCTGCAAGCGCAACGCTTCGCTTTCTTTTTGCAAAAATCCGCCTCGCCCAAAGTCAAGTTCAAATCTGTAACTAAGATCAACGCCTTTTGGGGGTTCTGTTTGTTGAGCGCGTTGATGATCTCTTTGAGCCTTGCGGAGACCTCTTTACCATAATTGGCATTGTAATAGGTGATTTGCTCAAAAAAATGACGGCTGACAAATTGGCAACCATAGCCGTCCAAATCAATGTGGGATAAATGAAAAACTTGCATGTCTTAGTCCTTAAAAGTTAATGTTGATGGTGCCTAACACCTCGTATTTGGCATTGGTGTCTAGCTCGGCGTGGCTTAGCACCACAATGTCGATCTTAAATTGCTCCATTTTGGTAGAAAGCGGACGGCGTAGCTCTGGATCGACAATCAAAATCACCGGAGCGATCCCTCTTTGTAAAATTTTCATGGATTCGGCGGAGATGTTCTCAATAAGTTGTTGCATCTCAGTGGCGTTTAAAAGCAAGAATTTTCCGGAGGCTTGGTCTTTGAGCTTGTTTAATAAAAACTGCTCGGTGGCGGTGCCTAGAGTGAGTAATTTAAGTGTCCCATCTTCGGATTTAAAAATATTGGTGATGACTCTTGAGAGTCTGGCGCGCACCTGCTCGGTGAGAATGGTGATGTCATTTTGCACGCTAGGGGCAATGTCGGTGATGGTTTCTAAAATCGTTAGCATGTCTTTAATGGGGATTTTTTCGTGCAACAACTCTTGCAAGACAGAGCGAATCACGCCTGTGGGGATTTTCTTCGCCTCTTCCACAATGGCTGGGTAGTCATTAGCTAAACGCTCTAAAAGGGATTTGACCTCATCTTTTGTGATGAACTCTTCGGCGTAGTTTTTGACCAATTCGCTAGTATGCGTGGCGATCACGGTGGAGGGGTCGATGATCGTATAACCCTGAATGATCGCTTCTTCCTTGTCTTTAGGCTCGATCCACAACGCGTCCATGCCAAAGGCGGGCTCTTTAGTGGGGATGCCCTCGATCTCCTTGCCCGCAAAGCCGGTGTTCATCGCTAAAAAGCGATCGGGCATCACGCTCCCATCCCCAATACTCACCCCCTTCAACTTAATCTCATAATGGGTTGGGGGGAGTTGGAGATTATCTCTAATGCGAATTTGGGGCATGAGAAAGCCATAGTCGCTGG
Source organism: Helicobacter sp. L8 (assembly GCF_003660355.1). Taxonomy (NCBI): domain Bacteria; kingdom Pseudomonadati; phylum Campylobacterota; class Epsilonproteobacteria; order Campylobacterales; family Helicobacteraceae; genus Helicobacter; species Helicobacter sp. L8. Next base: position 56,618 of record NZ_QXQR01000005.1, on the reverse strand, counting down.
CGATCTTTTTTCTAATGCCCCTAATGCGTTCTAACAAATCCCCCCCCTGCTTGACATCGGCTAGAGAGATGAGCTGGTAACCTAAAGCGAGCTCTAAAAATTCAATTTTAAGCACCTCATTAATAGCCTGCTCTTCTTCTTTTTTGATCTCCTCCGCGCTCTTTTGGGGGCGGGTGATGGGAGTTGGTTCTGTTTGTGTGGCGACTCTAGCAGAGAGATCAACCCCGGTTTTTTTACTCAGCCAACTCTCAAACTTGGCAAATAAATTGTCCTTGCCCTCCCTAGAGATGAGCCACGCGATGAATAAAAACAAACTGCCCACAAAGGCAAGCGAAAAGGTGGGTAGCCCGGGCACGCTAGCAAAGAGCAAAAGAATACAGCCCACAATGACTAAGGTTTTACTCTTGTCAGTCAGTTGGGTGATGAGCTTGCTAGCAAAGTTTTCTTCTTCATGCTGGGTGGTGCGCGTGGCGACAATGCCCGTAGCCGTGGCGATGATGAGCGCAGGGATTTGCCCCACTAAACCATCTCCAATAGTGAGAATCGTAAAAGTGGATGCGCTGGCGTTGATACTCATGTCCCTTTGGAACACGCCCACTAAAAAGCCCCCGATGATGTTGATCAAGGTGATGATGATCGAGGCGATCGCATCGCCTTTGACAAACTTGCTTGCCCCGTCCATCGCACCATAAAAATCTGCCTCTTGACTCAAAGCGCCACGCCGCCTCTTGGCTTCATCGCTATCAATAAGCCCGGAGTTTAGATCCGCATCGATGGCCATTTGTTTACCGGGCATCGCATCCAAAGCAAAGCGTGCGCGCACTTCTGTTACACGGGTCGAGCCATTGGTAACCACTAAGAGATTAACCAGCACCAAGATACTAAAAATGATTGTCCCAATGACATAATTGCCGCTCACCGTAAATTCCCCAAAGGCACTAATAATATCACTCACCGCGCTAGGACCTTTGTAGCCCTGTGTTAAAATCATACGGGTCGTGGCGACATTGAGCGCGAGGCGATAAAGCGTCACAATCAAGAGCAGAGTTGGGAAAGCGCTAAAGTCTGTGGGCTTGGTGATGTAAAGCCCGATTAGGATGATGAGCACAGAAAGGGCAATGGAGATAGTCAGCAAAAAATCCAGCAAGAAAGGGGGCAGAGGCACAATGATGATGCCCAAAATGGCGATCACAAAGGCGACAACCGTTAAGTCTTTAGACTGGCTTAGATGCCTAAAGAATGGAAAAGCCTTTTTGAGAACATTTTTAGATTTATTGCCCGCCACGCCTCTTATACGCCCTTTGTGTAGAATGGGGGTATTTTACACTCTTTCATGTAAAATTCCACTTTTCTAGGCTATAATCGCGCCTTGTTAAAATTTTAGATTAGGAGTTTACATGGCCTTAGGGGCGCAAAAAAAGCAAGAGATCATCGCCAAATTTGGCAGGCAAGCGAGCGATACGGGGTCTAGTGAAGTGCAGGTCGCGCTTCTTAGCCAGCGCATTAGCGACTTGAGCGCGCATTTGAAACACAATCCCAAGGATCACTCCAGCCGTTTAGGGCTGTTGAAGTTGGTAGGGCATCGGCGCAACCTACTCAAATACCTCAAACGCACCCAGCATGAGCGCTATTTGGAAGTGATCCAAGCACTAGGCATCAAAAACCGCTAGGGTATTTTTGGGCGCATCGAGTTTCTTTTCTCTTGTCTTTGCGCTGTTCTTTTTAACTTCCTGTAAAAAACCCTTAGCCCAGATTCTGCTTGTTATCTTAGCCCTAGGCGCATTGGGCTATTATCTCAAATACAAGCCCTCTTTGCAATTGCCCCGCGCCCACAAGTGGTTGGTGTGGGTGTGGGTGCTCATGTTTGCAAGTGTGTTACCCAATCTCTTCATGGACGGCAGTTTAGAACACTTTTCGTATAATCTGCGCCTGCTTAACATGCCCTTGATCTACCTGCTAGGGGCGATCGCTCTGGTGTGTTTGGGCAATGCCCCCCTCAGCTTGCACCAACGCCCCATTTTTTATGGCATGGCACTAACCTGTCTATGCAATGGGGGAATCGCGCTGGTGGAGAGGCTAGGTTTTGGAATAGGGCGCGTGAGCGCTTGGAGCACCATTGTGGGTTTTGTAACCCTGAGTGCTATGGCGATCTTTGGGTGCTATATCTATGCGCTCTACACCTCTAGGCGCGCTGAAAAGCTATTTTTTAGCGCGGCGTTAGTGGTGGGCTTTGTTGTGGTGATCTTGAGTGGCACGCGTAGCGCGTGGATCGCCTTTTGGTTAACTTTCATCATCCTTTCAAGCCTGATTTTATACACCCAAAAGTCTTGGCGCGCTTTGCCCCATATGTTGGTGCTTGGCGCGCTCTTGGGGGGGTTGTTTGTGGGAGAACAGATACTAGAAGGGCGCGCCTGATTCAAACACCAAGGGGAGTCCAAGAGAGTTTTAGCCACGATCTCAAACTCTACGCCCACAATAATGCGGATTCTAGCATCGGGGCGCGTTTGGATCGCTGGAAGGAAGCCTTAGCCATTGTGCGCCTCTCTCCATTATTTGGCATGAGTTTGAGCGCGCGTTGCAAGCACATGGGCACAATCATCGCGCTAGCGCATTCTCACCATAGTGTGGAACATAGCGATTGTAAGGGCAAATACGACAATGAGATTTTCAACACGCTTGCGCATAAGGGCTTGGTGGGCTTGGGGGTGCTCTTGGCGTTTTGGGCTGTAGTGGCGCGTATCTTTTGGATGAGACGCTCATCTCAGCCCCAACTTGCCCTCTTCATGCTGGCTTTGCTAGGTTTTTACATTTTCTTGGGGATTGGTTTTGATCCCTTTGCCTTTTTCATTGAAGGGAGTTTTTTTGTAGGGATGGTGGTGATGGGGATGGTGGGGGGGCGCGCGCCCTCTTAGTGTTATCCAACGCGTGGGTGTTATGCGGTATCATTCTTGCTTGTAGTGCTAAAACAAGCAAAGGATATCTATGGCTCTTAACCCTACGAGCTTAGAGATCGCCAAAACATCCAGCAAGGGTAAGACCCCTGTTTCTGCGTCCAAGAAGACCTTAGCCGCGGATAAAGACGCGTTCAAACAGCTTTTAGCCCACCAAAAAAAGCAACTCAAAACCCCCCTACTTGCCGATCCTAAGATCGACAAGCACAAAAAAGACGCGTTACCCGTTGCCCTAGCTAAAGCCCAAGAGAAAAAGACTTCTAAGAATCCTGATCCCAACCACACCACCCCCCTAGCCCACTTGTTAGAAGGCAAGATGCCAAAAGTGCCCCCATTGCCTGATAAAACCTCCAAAAGCCCTCACACGCCCCAAAAATCCAAAACCCCCAAAACCGATCTCTTGGCGGATAAAAACGCCTCCAAACACGCTAAACTCTCCGACATCAAGAAGCTTGAAGGGGCTAAGAAATTGGGCTTGAGTTCTCTCAAGCATGAAAAAAAGCGCGCCCCCCACAAAGCCTGAATCTAAAACCCCCCTTTCCACCCAGCACCTATTAGACATGCAAAAAAAACCCACAGCCTCTCTCAAGGACAAAAAAGCCCCTGAACCCAAAAATACGGACACCCCCAAGCAAGAGAGCAAAGCCACTGCAAGCCCCCCGCCCAAAGCCCCTCTAAGCCAACTTTTAGCACACCAGGGCGTGGCTCAGCACAAACAAGAGAGCGCTAAACTCCATGCGCAAAAACTCTATGGGCACACCCTCCCTAAAGATAACGAAACCAACGATCGCGAAATCAAGCAGGCGTTTAAACAAGCCCTTGTGCAATTCCCCCCCTCCATTTATGCCCCCCACGCGCCCTTGCAAGGTCCAGCTGGCACTAAAATTAGCCCTGAAGAGCAAAAGGAGGAAAAGCCCAGTCTAGCCATTAAAGAGAGTGTGTCCCATGCGCCCATCCAACATGCCCAAGATAAAGAACTCCCCAAAGCTCCCTTGATTAAAGAAACCCTTAAGAATTTTAGTGCCGAACTCAAACAAGCTCTTGTGGATTTCAAGCCCCCTATTACAAAACTTTCTATGGAGCTCCACCCGGATAAACTAGGCAAGGTGGAGGTGGTGATCCAACAGGTAGGGAATAATATCCAAGTGAGTGTGAGCTCAAGCGCGCCTGTTGCCGCCTTATTGTCTTCTTATAACAACGAATTGCGCCACAATTTAGCCCAAATGGGCTTTAGTGATGTAGATGTGAGTTTTATCGCGCACAATAACACCGGGCATGGTTCTAGCAACCCCCAACAGCAACACAGCCAAAACCCCCACAATCCCCAAAGCCAAAACCTCCATACCCCCCAAAGCCCCTCTAAAGACACGAATGCCCCCCCCTCTAAGAGTGGGGGACTCTACGCTTAAGATCAGCAGATTAAGGGTATAATGGGGGGGTTATACCACAAAGGGAGAAGGGCATGCCCATTGATTTAGCAGAAGTAACCGGGGCAAAAGCAGCCATGGAGAAAAAGAAACACGAGCCCAAGATCGCCAATGGCTTGGACAAGGACGCGTTCATGAAGTTGTTTTTAGAACAGCTTAAAAACCAAGACCCCACCGCCCCTATGGAAACCGACAAGATCATCACCCAGACCGCGCAACTCACCCAAGTGGAGATGCAAGAGGAAAACAAGAAGACCATGAAGGAAGTGGCCGATGCGATGCAATCGAGCAAGGACACTAACCAATCTCTTAGAGATTTTCAAGGCAAACTCAAAGAAACCCTAGATCACCTAGATAAGGGCGTGGACAATAGCCTCAAGTCCAACGCGTTGATGACCCAAGCTTCGGGTTTGAATAGCGTGAGCATGATTGGCAAGATCGCCGAAACCGATGTCAAGGGGATCAATGTGGGGAAAGGCAAGGTGAGTTTCGCGCTTTACTTCGATCAACCCATTGAAGCTTCAGAAGGCAACCCGGGGGTGCAAATCTTTGATGCAGAAAAAAAGCTGGTGCGCACTTTGCCCTTGAGCGGGAAAAATGGGCAACAAGGTTATATAGAATTTGAGTGGGATGGTTTGAATCAGGAGGGCAAGCGCGTGCCCCCGGGCACTTATGAGATCACAGCCGAATACAATCTAGACCCCAGTAGCAATAAATACCTCCACACGCGCATAGGCAGGGGGGAGGTGCAAAGCGTGGTGTTTAACAAGGGCAAGCCGATGTTGCGCATGGGAGAGATGGTTTTGCCCATGGATAGCGCACTAGAGTTTTACGACAAGTCCAGCTCGCGCCACCAACAAGAGCAACACGAACACCTAGCCCACCTAGTGCAGGCTAAAGCCCCCACAGCCCCCAAAGAGGTGGCAAGCGCTAAATCCCAGCCCACGCCCCCCCAAAATACCCACTCTAGCGCGCACTCGACACCCCCCCCTAAATCCTCCCACCTCTCTAGCACCCCCTCTGCGCAAGAGAGCGCGCCCCCTAAAACACCCCCCACAGAGCACCACCAGCAGAGTGCTCCCACCCCTACAAAGTCTCTAGCCCATGACACCAACCATCCGGTTCAAACAACGCCAAAGGCACAAACATGAATGACACCATCCTCAACGCCTATTCTGGGATCAAAACCCACCAATTTGGCATAGACAGCGTTTCTAACAACATCGCCAATATCAACACCGTGGGTTATCGCGCTAACAATCCCGAATTTAAGTCCCTCTTTGCTTCGCATTTGGATTCACTAGGGGGCAATACCGTTACTGCCAATGATCGCAACTATGGCGCGGCTGCTGGAGGGAACGCCATTTCTAATAAAGATGGCGAATACATGCCCAGCGATGCGGAGTTTAACATGGCTTATCAAGGGAGCGGGTGGTTTATTGTGGGTCCTAATAAAAATGGGAGCATGCAAATCAATAAAGATGGCTACCAGCAAGCCCAAGAGAATTTTTACACCCGTGATGGGAATTTTTTACGCGATGCGGAGGGCTACATTGTCAATTCGCATGGCTACTATCTCTATGGCGTGGATTTGCACAAGATCAAAAATGGGGTTTTGACCGCAGGCAATCCAGATGAAGAAACCAAGGCTTTGCACGCGGGCAAACTCACCCCCCTTTATTTGCCCCGCGATGTGCAATACCAGCCCGTGGTAACCACCAAACTCAATTTAAGCCTCAATTTAAACCCCAAAAACCATGTGCGCCCCGCTGAGGAGTATTTTTTAGATCAAAATGGGGAAGTGATACAAGATCGCTTTTTAAATCAAGATGCCAACGCCTTGGCTAATGATGATAATGAGCCACTGGATTTAGCCATGCACCGCAATTTGGAGATCATGGTAGTCAAGGGCGACATCGCACAGGACTTCACCTTTAAATACGGCACTGGAGGGATTGAAAAGAATGAATTTAGAACTCTGGGGGATTTGAAAAAACTCCTCCAGACCAAGGCGCACCTAGATTTAGGTGTCATTAAGAGTAGCCCTAATGATGTGCAATCGCATTTGCTCTTGCAGATCAAAAACCCTAGCGACCCCACCGCCACGATCGCCATTGGGGGGCATATGGCAGAGAAATTAGGTTGGACAGCCAATGGGGCGATCTTAAAAAAGGGCGAATCGCGCGATTCGACCTCTATTCGCATCCCCTTTTACAGCACCACGGCTGAGATTTACGACAAAGCTGGGCAGAAGTATCTGTTAAAAAGCGACTTTTTTATGACAGAGATCAAAGACCCCATGAATCCTAATTCTCAAGATAAATGGGATGTAGAGAGCTCCATCATTGAAATGCGCGATAAAACCCCCATCAACAAACCCGTGCGCCAAACCATCACCTTTGACAAGGCGGGTAAGATTCACGCCGATCCTATTACGCTAGACTTCAAGGGCAATCCCTTGACCTATTCTCTAGCCAAGAGTGATGACTACGAATCTAGTGATGTCAGCTATGAAGATTCTAAAATCTTCCAAATCTCTCAAGATGGCAAGCCTAAGGGGTTGTTGCAAAACATGCGCATTGATGACGATGGGATTATCCATCTTATCTTTAGTAATGGCGCGCTAGAAACGATGGGGCGTGTGGGGATCGCCGCCTTTATCAACGATCAAGGGCTTAAGAAAGTGGGGAGTAATCTCTTTGACATCCAAAACGCCACGGTGAATGGGCGCGCTGCCCCTTTGAGTGGTAACCCGATTATTGGCTGGGATCGCGATGATGGCAAACTCAAATTTGGCAAGGTGATGCACAAATACCTAGAAACCAGCAATGTCAATGCCGGGCACTCTTTGACAAATTTGATTCTCATGCAAAGAGGCTACTCTATGAACGCCAAAGCCTTCACAACGGGCGATGATTTGATCAAAGAAGCCATCAATTTGAAGAAGTAGGGAGAGATGCAATTTTTAAAGCCACATTATGCTGAGTATGAGTTTAAGGACATTATCGAGCGTTTGGATCAGGGCGAATATGCGATTCCGCGCTTCCAACGCGATTTTGTATGGACAAGCAAACAGGCAGCGAAATTGATTGATAGCATGCTTAAAGGTTTCCCCACCGGTGCCTTTATTTTGTGGAAAACTAAGGAGCATTTAGCCAAAAATCGCGAAATACAGGGGGTGTGTCTGCATGAGATCAAAAATAATGATTATGTCTATTATGTCCTAGATGGACAACAACGCATGAGAGCCTTAATGTTAGCCTATAAAGGACTAACCAACCAACGAGGACCGCGGACCAAAGATAACTACCGGGATATTTGTGTCCTCGCCCACCCCAACGCAGAGGGAGATTATTGTGTGGTCGCTAAGAAAAAGTTAGAGGGGGCGGTGCCTGTGTGTGATCTGATCACATTGGACCCCTACGAACTTGAGGAAGAACACGGACTCGAACGAGAGATTGTCAAACAATTTATAGCCCTTAAACTTCAGATTGAAAAATACCGCTTCCCCACCATTGAGATCACCGATGCCCCCATTGAAAACATTGTAGAAATTTTCACACGAATCAATACGGGGGGGACAAAATTAAGCGTCTCTGAAATCCTCTATGCCCGCTTTTACATGCTTCCTAATCAGGGGGATTTTGATTTAGAAGCGTGTTTTAGCGCCCTTTCTAGCGATTTAGACAAGCTAGATTTTAAGCTGGGTAACGCTTTGTGGGTGGTGCAATTACTCAGTTACACCTTAAAAAGAAACGAACCGGGTGATCTAACCAGTAAAATCGCTCACAACACCATCATGCGCCTTGATCCTTGTGCTGTGCGCGACCAGTGGGAAAAGATCGCCCTTTGTTTTAAAAGCGCGGTGGAGTTTTGCAAGCACAGCCTTAAAATCCCCTCCATTGATTTTTTACCCGCAGAAACTACACTTCTACCTTTAGCCTACTTTTTTTACTGCAACCAAAATAAACCCGCAAGTGCCCACCAAAAAGAACAATTACAAAAATTCTTTTTGAGATGTTGCTTTTTTGGAACAAATCAGGGCGATTCCTTGCTCAAGCAACTCGGGCTTGCTGAGGAAATCTATAAGAATCGATCTGTGGATTTTGATGATAAACTTCCCTTTTTTAATGTCTCTGAAGAGTTTTTAATGGGCGAACCCCTCAATATCAAAAGTGGGTTACAAAAAACCATCTTTTTGGTGCTAGCCATTTTAGAACCTAAAGATTTTTATAACAATAGCCCTGTGGTGCTAGATCATCTCTTTTTAAAACACCACACCCAAAGGAACCTCCACCACTTCTACCCTAAAAATTACCTTAAGAAGCTAGGTTGGGCTGACAAGGCGGCGGATGTGATCGCCAATATCACCTTGATTAGTGCCGAGACCAACCAAAAGATCAAAGATAAATCTCCACAAGACTACATCCAAGAGTTTAAAAAAGGCAATCGAGATTTAGACCACACCTTGCAAACCCATCTTATTGACTTGAGCGATCCTAGTGTATTGAGGGATTACAAAGCCTTTTTAAAAATGCGGGCTAGGGCGATCATGGGCAAGATTAAGCAGATGACTTAAGAGTCTAGGTCAAAACTACCAGCAAAGTAACCCCCACTTAGAGCAAACCCTAGCCACCCATTTAATAGACTTGAGCGATTCGCGTGTGTTAGAGGATTATGGCGCGTTTTTATCCATGCGCGCCAAAGCCATTTTAGATCAAATCCGCGTTCTAACCTGAAAAGGCAAAATTCTAATGCATGCCTTTAAAGCGCGTTGATGGGGGATTTAAGCGCGCCCAATGCGTAAAATCTAGCCCTTCCCCTAAATGAGAGCGAAATACAAGAACTTCTAGATCAACTAAGTAGCGCGCTCTAAAAGGAATACACTTGTGAAAACCCCCTGCGCTCTCCATGTTCTTAGCGTTATTGGCGTGGATTTAACGCCCATGTTTTTGCGCCTCTTGTGCGCTAGGTGTAGCACCCATATTAGCTTAATGGTGGGGCTTGGACGCGTAGCGTTCACCTTAAGATGCTGGCGCGCTGAAAGTTACGCGCAATTTCTAAAGGCTAACCCCACGCGCCCACTAGTTGCGCGCCTATTTATACTATATGGACGCTACGCGTCTAGCGCATTAATAGGGCTAAAAGTGGGCACTACTTTAACGCCTATTGCACTAATAACAGGGGGTGCACACCCCCGCTAGACTGGGGTTGCCGCTGTGAATTACAAATGTGGCGCGAAAGACAATTAGAAAGAAAGGGGCGCAAGGTAACGCCCCAAGAAAAGCTCAAACTCACGCCAGTGGACGCTATGCATCCAGCGCGCTTAAAGCGCAAAAACGCCGGGCTAAGCCCACACCAACAAGACTTTCAACATGGGCGCGCGGGCTATGAAGCTAATGTCTACCACTTTCTAGCCCAATTCTTCAACACCAAGTTACAAAGATACTCCCAAAACCCCCAAGCCACTAGCCTGCTTAAAAATCTCTTGCAAGACATAGCGCAAAAAAGGCGCGCTTTAAGGCTCTTGTTAGGCTATCTAAAAAACCCCCACAATTCTATGCGCTTTGCAACCCTTAGCCCACAAGTGGCACAAGATTTAGCTTTAAACCCTTCTATCACGCTTAGAGGAGTCAGCCTAAAGCGCCCATTATCTTCCTTTCAATAGGACTGGAGCACATCTTTAGGGACTTGCCCCCCTAAAGCTCTAAGCTGGTTGATTTGTTGTTCTAGGAAAGTCAGCAAGATACTCTGATTTTCCCCCATTCTAGCCGTGTTCTCCTGCGCGCTTCTGAGCTTGAGCGCGCTTAAGTTTTTTGCGTCCTCTATGGTTTGATTCGTGGTCTTGCCCTTATTCATCGCGCGCGCTAGAGAATAGATGTATTGGTTGATAGAATTGTCTGTCTGAGCTAGCTCTGGGCTAATGCCTACCACTCCCCCGCTTATTTGATTAAGCCACCTTTTAAAGCCATTCCACTTCCCGCTATTGTCCTGCACCTTGTGGATAATATCATCCCCGCGCTCTAGCCCCTGCAAACTCTCGTAAAATCACCCTAGTTAATAGCGGGAGTGTGGGGAGTTGTTTTTACCACCCCTATCCCTTTGTGGCATCTGATCATTGCATGGTCATTTGGCTAAAAGAAAGAGAGCTTAACCGCCAAAGACTCCTAGAAGAAAATTTTTATCTGCGCATTGATCCAAAAGGGCATATCGCCTACGATCACATGGAAAATTTTATTAGAGCCCTAAAAAAACAACAGATTGAAAAAGTTAAAACGATGTGGGAGCAGAGATTAAAAGCGTACGAGAATGTGGTGAGTGGGGCGCATTAGAGCAGATTAAGGCTTAACACTGCCTACAAAACAGCCTATCCATTGCCTAATGCCCCTCATCGTAAAAAAACCACCCCTTTTTGCTCAAAGGTTTTAACAAGCTTTGGCATAGCTTGCTAGCAGAACCTAAGCCTTTAATTTGCTTTTGTTTATCTAAATACAAGCAGGGCACACCTTGCATGCTCACCATAATATAATTTTGCAAATACGCCTTCAGGGTAGCCACATCGTATCTTTCACTCTTAAAGATTTTGGCGCACTGGTTTTGGGTGCTTTTACGCAAATACTCTGGGCGCAAACACGCCCCGGGGTATTTGGAGAAGAAAGTCAAGCTATTGTACAAAACAGAGGTGTTGTAGAGATCGTCATTGCGATCGATGTCCAAAATCCCCTGATTTTCTAAAAACTGGGCGACTCGCCTTAAGGCAAAGAAATTTACCGGGCGTAGGGGCTTTTGTTGGTCCATCATGGTAGCAATACCCTCTTTAGAGAGATCAAGGGCTTGATTGTCATTTGTAGAGCCTAAAAAATGCATATCCAAATTTTTGTCCAAAGAAAAGATAAAAATACGATCTCCCTGCCTAGAGTCGTTTTGTTGGGGGGGCGCGGTGCGGGCTATTTTGAGCGCGTTGAGCAGATTGTAGCCTAGATGGGGGTTAGGCTTGCCCATGATGAAGTCGTAAATCAAGGAGATCAAATCAAAGTCTTGGTAAATGGTGTAGGCGATGCGCCCATCATAGATATTTCCCGACACTGAGCGATCGTTAGCAACACCTTGCATTCTTTTGCCCAAACCCTCGCAACCCCCAGCGCATTGAAATTCTTGAATGCGCGCTAGAGTATGCACATACCACACCACATCTAACCCCTGTGTGTGGGCGCGTATGAGGGGTTGGTAGAGAAAATTGAGCGCGCGCATAAAATTTTGGGCGATCGTCTCTGTAGAGGTGGGGGAGTTTTTTTGGCAACTATGCTTAGAACCCCCCTCTAAGAGGGCAAAGAGGAGCGACATCGCTTGTTGTTGGATACGCTTTAATAACGCCTTTTCTTTGTCATTGTTGGGGTTAAAATTAGCCAGTAAGGGCAGGGATTCTAGCGCGCTTTGGGCTTGTTGCTCTAACTCGGGCAACACGCCTTGCAAAAATTGCGCGCGATCGCGCTTGCAGATGGAGTCTTGTTGGTACGCCTTTTGTAAAGCCTCTTCTAGGCGTGTGTGCATCGCCTCTAGGGATTGTAAGAATAGAGGGGGTAGAATGATGGCTTTGGGGGGGGTGTAGAGTGCCCATGCTTGCAGGGCTTTACAGAGGGGAGTTTTAGGCTTAAAGCCGCGTAATTGATCCTTAGTGTGCAGATACAAACAGGGGCTATTGCCAACGCTTAAGAGTCTAAAATTTGTGAGATAATCGCGATACGCCGAGGGGCTAAAACTTTGGGAGTTAAAGATTTGTTGGCAATTTTGCACACTGGCTGGGCTTAAATATTGGGGAGCAAAGCAGGGGGTGAGGTTGGTGCGCAACCACCATGCAGAGAGGTTTTCGGGGTGTTTTAGGGTATCTACATAGTAATCTTTGCTGTAAAAAAAGGCTTCCGCGCGTTTTGCATAGTGCAAATCCCATAGCTTAAAGGCTTGCTGTTGGCTAATAGAAAGGCTCTTATACCACGCATCCGCATGAAACCAATCAAGCCCAAAACTTCTGTTATGCGTTACAAAGTCCATAGCCAAATCAGCGCTTTTAAAGTCCTCTAGCCATAAGCTAGGGGGGATATCAGGGGGCAAAGTGCAATAATCTTGAGTAGCACAGGGGTTGATGGCGTGGAATTGGGAGTCTTTAAGATTTTTCAAATAAAGGCTAGGGTCAAGCCCCTGTTTAAAGGCTTGGATTAGGGGGGTGTAGATAAAATCTAACAAGCGCGCATACTTTTGAGCCAATAGGGGGGCGGGGGCTATGCCCTCTAAGAGAGCTAAGAGGTGCCAACTCTCATAATCTAGTAAGTAAGCCCACTTAGAGCCTGTCAAAGAGGCTAGGGGGGTGGCTTGTAAAATGGCGTTAAAATATGTTTTGGCAGTGGGCAACCACTCTTGAAGGTTTTGGGCATCGCGTGTGGGTGCGCTATTTGTTAAAAAATCTTGGGCGTTTTGAAAGGCTAGAATCAAATCTTTAGACACAGGTGCGCCCATGTTGGGGGGGTGGGCTTGCAACACACGGCAAAGGGGGTTTTTAGAGCGAAAAGTTTGGATCGTGTTTTGGGGGGTGAGATAAAGGCAGGGTTGGTTATTAAAGCCAATGAGTCGCACACGGCGCAAATACTCTTGTAACTTGGCGTTGGGGCGCACTAACACCCCTTGACAGACTGCCTTAACCTCCTTAGATAAAGCCATGCCAAAACAAATATGGGGGAAATTCTTAAGGGTTTGCTCTAGGGGTTGGCTTGCACTAAGGAGTTTAACTACACCATAAACACGCCAAAGCACGCTAATATAATACAGATTCAAAGCCCTAATAAAACCTAAATCCAAATTTAAGGGCTTATAAATCTCCTTAACATAGGCTTTGGAACTGTAAGCTCCTAGATCACTAGCAAAAGCAATGGTAGGAAAAAGATAGGAATTTGTGCTAAAGTGCAAGGCTTTTAACTGGGCAATGGCTAAAGGATTTGTAGAAGGGCTAATGTCATAGTTTCTGTCATCCCTGAGCTCAAGGGGTGTATCATCAAGCGCTCTTTCCAAAAAGTGCAAGTAAGCACCAATATCCAGCCCTCGTTTAGCACTTTGGATCAAGAGCGCATACACAAGCTCCAAACTTGTAGAATAATCTTGTAAAAATTCTTCTTTTTTAAGCGCATAGGGGGTAAAGGAATCAAATTGCTTATCCACAGTGTCATAGTCCGGGGGTCTGCGATCGCCATAACAATCCACATCGGGAATCTTGGCGCGCACTAAAGAGAGGGCATGCAAGATCTCGAAGTTTCTAATGCGTGCAGCTAGGGGTTTGGGCAAGCTAGTTTGAATCTGTTTAATAATGGGGAGCGTGTCTACCATCTGCGCAGCCAATTTGATCCAAGTGTTGGCATGGTGTTTGATCATCTCTATAGAATCGTAATCAGGGTCCACACCACCATCACAGCGGGCATTTTCAGAGGCTTTTCTATGGGCATTTAGCATGGAGTCATAGAGATTTTGCAGGGCGTGGTAAAAGGCATCTTTATTTAAGGATAATTGCGCGCTTTTGTGGGGCGCGTGCTGGGCGCGTGCGATGAAATAAAAACCAAGCACAAAGGTTGCCAAGAAAGCCGGGATTACAAACCAAGCCCAAGAATGTTTTTTCATCGGTGTTGATACCATTTATATCCTTAATGCTCCTTAGAGGATTGTATATTAGCATTTTGTCGCTCTATGCGCAAAATATGGCTTGGGGGAGTTAAATCAAATGATCGTGTTTGCAGGGCTTGACAGAGGGGGGTTTTAGAGTTAAAGCCGCGTAATTGCCCTTTGCCGTGCAGATACAAGCAGGGGCTACCATCCACGCTTAAGAGAATAATACTTTTTAGATAGTCGCGGATTTTAGACTCGTTAAAACTTTGTTTCTCTAGGATTAGCTGGCAGTTTTGCACGCTAGTTGGGCTTAAATATTTAGGGGTAAAGCAGGGGGTGGGGTTGGCACGCAAACGATCTAGCGAGATTTTTTTTGGGTGTAATAGCGTGTCTATATAAAAGTCTTGGTTGTCAAAAAATGCCTCAATGCGTCTTTTATAGTGCAAGTCCCATAGCTCAGCTTGCTTAGGAGTCCATCGCTGGGCTAAACCCTCATTGGGTGAAGTTCCACCTTGCTTGTGAGTTCGGGATATCACACTCCACATTACAAAGGGAATAAAGGAAATGCGGAGAGAACGATTACCTTCATCACTTATAAGATAACTGCCTAATTTGGCGGTTTCAAAATCTTCAAGCCACGGGCTTTTTCCTATGTTTTTAGGTGATTTGCAGAGGTTTTTTTGCGCGCAGGGATCACTACGAGCGGATTTTTTGAGGTCTTTTAAATACACGCTAGGGCTTAAGCCCTGTTTAGTGGCTTCTATTAAAGGGGTGTAGAAAAAATGGATCAGGCGGAGGTAATAGTATGCCAACACAGGGATGGGAGTAAAGGCGGCGTAGTGTTTGTATACATCCAAATCAGAATCTCTTATCGAGCCTCTTAGGAGGCCTAAAAGATGGACTTGTTCGTAATCGAGCAGATGATGCCACTTAGCCCCCCGCAAAGAGGCTAGGGGAGTGGCTTGCAAAATGGCTTTTAGGCGTTTTTTAAAAGGTCTAGGGTCATGGGGGGGTGTATCTAGCATGTATATCAAGGAGTCTTGAGCCTTTTGAAAGGCTTTGATCAAATTAGAGGGCACGACTACGCCCATTTTTGGGGGATGCGCCTGAAGGGTCTGACAAAGGGGGTTTTTAGAGGGGAAGGTTTGGATCGTGTTTTGGGGGGTGAGATAGAGACAAGGCTGGTCGTTAAAGCTAATGAGGCGGATATGCCGAAAGTAATGGTAGAAATACGCATTGGGATGCTTTAATAAGACTTGGCATGCAGGAATGTCTTCTTTAGAGGCATTGAAGCAAGCAAAGAGATCAAGAGGCCCAGGGGGTTGAGAGGCGCTTAGGGCGCGCACACTATATAACCATGTATTAAAGCGGTAAGCGTAATAATCTCTCCAACGATGGATATCTTGCAGGTTCAGACCTAAAGTCTCTTGGACCTGTTTGTAGAAAATTTTGCCTTCTACATAAGGAAAATCATAATCAAAATTATCAAGGAGGAAATTATCTAAACCCGCTCTTAGGGTTTTAAAGCGCAGGATAGTCGGCGAGGAATCTTTGGCTAAGATGTCCTTTAATTCTTTGAGCTTGGCGGAGTCCTCTTTTGAGGAGAAGTGCAGTTGTGAAAGTAGGGCGCCTTGGTACGCACATGCGCTGAATGTAAAGATGCTTGTCCAATGCAGAGTATGCAAGAAAGATTCTAAGGGTAAACCCTGTTTATAGGCGTTGATCAAGAAGGGGTAGAAAAATTCTAGGTTTTGTTGCAAGACTTTTAAGAGTTTTTGCTCTTCAAGGGGCTTTGGAGAGGGTGCTCCATTTTCTAGCGCGTCTTCACAACCTATCTCGTTATTAATCTTAGCGCGCACCATCGCCAAGGCGTGCAAAGCCTCAAAGCTCCTAATTTGGTTATAAAGTGGGAGGCTTTTTAAGCGTGCCATAAAAGGCACATGATCTATCATTTGGGTAGCTAGGCTAATCCATGTTTTGTAATGCCGTGCTACTGCCTTTGAAGCCATCAAAGATTGATCCGTTTGGCTTGGATCACACTCCGCTTTAATGGCAGCTTGCAAGGCACTCTCTTGGGCATTTACGAGCGAATCATAGAGGTCCTTAGCCGCCTTGAAAAAGGCTTGCTCTTGGGGATTTGTAGGTGTGTGTGGCGCACCCAAGCCAAAACTAGGTACAAAGAGTAACAATAAAATAGAGATGATAGAATGTTTTTTCATCTGTTTTGATACCACCTATACACTTGCTCAATGCCCTCTTTGAGGGGGATACTTGGTCGCCAACCTAAGCTAGAAATTTTACGCACATCACTACACTTTAACAAAGTCCCATCGGGCTTAGAGGTGTCAAAAACCAACGCCCCCTTAAAGCCCACAATCTCTTTAATCAAGTTGGCTAAATCTCTAATGCTAATATCCTCCCCCGTGCCAATATTCGTATGATTGAGCGTAGTAGTGGCTTGTTGGTGTTGCAAGAGAAAGACACATCCCCGGGCTAAATCTTGCACATGCAAAAACTCGCGTCTGGGCGCACCACTGCCCCAAATGCGCACCCCCTGCGCGCTCACCCCGTGTTTTTCTAAAATGCTTAAAGCTTCTTGCTGGCTAGACACTTGCAAATCTTGTAACACCAAATCTAGGCGGTTATTCTCTAGCAAATGGGCGAGGTGCATTTTTCTTAAAAGCGCGGGCAGGACATGGGAGTTTTGCAAATCAAAGTTATCATACTCTCCGTATAAATTGGTGGGCATCGCGCTGATAAAATGCGTGCCATATTGGGCGTTGTAGGCTTCGCACATTTTAAGCCCGGCGATCTTAGCAATAGCATAGGGTTCGTTAGTGGGTTCTAGGGGGCTAGTGAGTAGGGCTTGCTCTTTAATGGGCTGAGGACTCTCTTTAGGATAAATGCAAGTAGAGCCTAAAAAGAGGAGCTTTTTTGCCCCATACTTGTAGGCATAGTGGATCGTGTTGGTTTGGATGGCTAGATTTTGATAGATAAACTCCGCGCGGTAGGTGTTATTGGCTAAAATCCCCCCCACTTTAGCCGCCGCTAAAATTACGATGTCGGGGCGTTCTATCTCAAAAAATTGCTCTACCACATTTTGCTGTGTTAAATCTAATTCAGAATGGGTTTTTAAAATTAAATTAGTGTAACCTTGTTCTTGCAAACACGCTACAATCGCGCGTCCCACCAAGCCCCTATGCCCGGCTATGTAAATTTTATCGCCCTTTTGCATGCGCTCTCCCTATTTTGGAGTCAATGATAGCAGGGCAGGGCGGGCATGTCAAGGCGGGGATAGCACCCTCATCATGCGCCCTATTTTTTTTGAGCAGGGGCTTAGAGTTTTAGCGTTTTAAGCGCGACACCAACGGGGGAGGGTTGTTGGGGCGGGGCGACTTAAGGTTCTCACGCCTTAGATACTTTTCCTAAAACGCCTCACTTTATACCAAGCTGGATAGTATTTAAAGCTAGAGCAATCCCTAAACATGTCATCTAAACCACACTGGACACTAGACACACTCCAAACGCTTAAGTCTTGGTTAAAATTTTCACATTCTTTAAACATGAAAGTCATATCCACGACTCCAGACACATCCCAGTTGTGCAAGGGTTGATCAAAATCCTCACAACCCAAAAACATATGGCGCATATTTGTAACATTAGACACATCCCAACTATTCAAGGGTTGGTTAAAAAGTCCGCATTTTTTAAACATCCAACCCATATGCCTAACCCTAGACACATTCCAACTAGAAATGTCGTGGTTAAACAAAATTGCCCGACAAAACATGCCCCTCATGTTAGTTACATGAGAAGTGTCCCAAGTTTCTAACCCTTCAAAGTTCCTTCGCATAAAAGCGGGGGACTGCTCCCCTGCCTTCCCAGTTGAATGCGAAAACACGAAACTTAAATCCGTAATCTTGCTAATGTCAATCTCCCCTAAATGGATACTCTCATCAGCGACTAATTTTTTAAGCTCCTCCTTGCTTTGGGGGACATATTTTTTAGCTCTCTTGGAGATAGCAAAATTTTGGGGTGCGGACTGGCTGGGCTGGGATTGTAGCCCCTCTAGCACACCCTCTAAACCTGTAATACTACTTTGCAAGCCCTCTAGCACCTCTAAGACCTCTTGGGCATTGGCGGGTTTTTCTAGCGCGCTTAAAGGTGCGCTAATTTTAGCTTGGGCGTGTTTGAGCTTGGTTACAAGTTTTTCTAGCTCTAAGTCATCCTCTTTTAAACGCGCATAATGCTCTCTTAAAGCCTTTAGCACACTGCCTAAACTTTCAGCAAATGCGCTAAAACTTGCGCGGAGCTTTTGAGCCTCTTGCTCAACTTCTAAGCCCTCTTCTAAGGCACTCTTGCCCAAACGCATTGCCCGCTTAAGCCTTTTAAGTTCTTGACCCAATGTTTCTAGTGCTTGTTGCATGAAAACCTCCTAGTTAAAGTGGAGGTTCATTGTAACATAGATTCAACATGTTTCTCTTTTGGGCTGGAAAAACCAAGGTTGGCATATTCTCTATAGCTAAGCTAGGGGCTTTAGCGCGCAAGCCCCCAAAGAATCTATGATGCGATCACAAAGCGTGATCGCGCGCGTTTTGTGCGGGCTATGAGGTGTTGCACGCCCGCCCTTTTCATCAATCGTTGTGGTTTTTTAAATCGATCCACTCTTCTTTGCTTTCATCATTCCCACCCCCACAGAGTTTGTAGACACCATAGGTGAGAGCACCCGCCAGCACGGGCGCAACAGCCACCGCACCCAGCCCAATAGCCATATCTCCACCCACAACAGAGCTTATAGCCGCTAAACCACTCGTGATGCCCGCATCAGACAAACCAGCCACCGCACCGCCTGCAGCCACTGCCCCCACAGCTCCAGCAGCCCCAGCCGCTGCACCCACTCCTGCTACAACCACACCCTTTTCATCTTTGTTTTCGTTGTTTTCAGTCATTGCTATCCTTTCTTCTAGATTTTTGAGAGGGCATTATGCTTAACTTATGCTTAACTTATGCTTAACTTATGCTTAACTTATGCGCCACCGCGCATAAATATTACTAAATTCTACCAAATATTCCTTAAGACTTTTTAAACAAGATCAATTCGTAAGAGGTTTTTTCAAGGCGTTTGACCTCTGGTTTCACCGGAGCATTTTTTTGCATGTGGGTTTGGAGTTCTTCATTGAGGCGATCGAGTTCATCTAGGCGATCTTTGAGACGCAAGATAATATCCACCCCGGCTAAATTCACACCCATGTCCCTAGTGAGGCGCAAAATCGTCTTGATCTTGTCCACATCTCTTTGGGAGTAGAGACGCATTTTCCCATCGGTGCGCTTGGGTTCTAATAAACCCTCCTTTTCGTATTGGCGTAGAGTCTGGGGGTGCACCCCTAAAATCTTAGCCACCACACTGATCAAGTAAAGGGGTGCGTCATAATCTAGCATCATCAATCCCTTAGGGCAATTGTTCTTGTAGCACTTGTTTGCATTGCGCGCTCATGTGATCGGTATGGGGCAAGACCACATTGGCTTTCAAATACAAATCCCCCATGCCATTGCTCTTGCGATTCTTCACTCCAAGTTCTTTAAGGCGGAATTTTTGTGCGTTCTTGGTGTTGGGCGGGATTTTAAGACTCACCTCCTTATAAAGGGTTTGCACCTCCATTTTGCCCCCAAAGAGCGCGATTTTCAAGGGCACATCAAAGGATTTGATGAGATCATCGCCCTCTCTAGTGTATTCATTGTCCTCTAAAACATGCACTCTTAAGAGCACATCGCCACGCATACCCCCCTGTTGGTGTCCACGCCCACGCGCGCGCAACACCTCACCCTCTTTGATCCCAGCGGGAATCTTGAGATCAAAGCTATCATCATGGCTTAATTGCACTTCACGCTTACCCCCTAAAACCGCTTCTTTAAAACTAATTTGGATATCCACCTGAATGTCTAAATCCACTCTAGGGCTAAACCCCCCTGCAAAATTCGCGCCAAAGGCACTCCCAAAGCCCCCCCCAAAGCCATACCCCCCGCTCCCAAAAATCTGGGAGAGAATGTCATCAAAATTCCCCCCCCTTGCGCGCGCAAAATCGCTAAAATTCTGCCCCCCAAACATGCTATCGCCCAAGCGATCGTATTGCGCGCGTTTTTGGCTATCGCTCAAGATTTCATAAGCGGCGTTGATCTCCTTGAACTTCTCCTCAGCTTCCTTACCCTTATTGAGATCGGGATGGTATTTGCGTGCCAGACGGCGGTAAGACTTCTTGATCTCCTCTGGACTAGCCCCCTCGCTCACTTCTAAGGTTTCATACAAACTCTTTCCCATAGTGTTCCTTTGTCTAAAATTAGTGCATTATAGCATAAAACTTTAGTCTTATTGTATCAATTTTATTTAGACTCATGACTTGTTACTTGCTCTAAACTGGCTAACGCAAAATTAAGCTTATTGCGCTAGAATCCAAGCCTATACCACTAATAAGAGTCCTACATGGGGTCGTTAAAGCACTGACATTTTTCTTAGCCCTCTTTGGATACGCGCAAGCTTATGTCTTAGAGAGCTCGGGTTCTTTTATCGCCATTGGTTTTTACCGCCTGCCCTCCGATATTTCCAAGAGCATGCGCCCTAAAAAGATGAGCTTGATGGAAACGATCTTGGGCGTTTTGGTTTCCGGGAAAATCTCTCCCACCTTGCAGAATATCGCCATTTACGAGGCGCGTTCCATGCACTTAGGGCAGTATGAAAACTTCATAAAGAAGTGCCAAAAACATGTCCAAATAGAATTGCCCCAACTAGGGAGCCACAATAATTCCTATGCCTCAGGTCCCTACCATGTCAATTTCCACTGGAAGTTTTAAGGCGCGCAACTCTTGGTGATAACCCCCCCGCCTAACACGCGATCTCGATCGTAGATGACTAGGGCTTGTCCGGGGGCTACGCCATAGACGGGTGCGCTGAAACGCGCGCAAATGGTGTCCTGCTTGAGGCTGATGCGCGCGCTGGTGGGGTTGCTCCTATAGCGCACCTTGACTAAATAATCGCCCTCTTGAAAATTAGGGGGCAGGGACATGTTACGCGCTTCTAGGGTGTAGACCGCTAGGGCTTGTCTATCCCCCACAATGATCTCATTTTGCTGGGCGTTGATTCCCACGACAAAATGGGGTTCATGCGCGCCTCTGATAGAAAAGCCCTTGCGCTTGCCAATAGTGTAGTGCGTATAACCCTTATGCGTGCCCACTACAGCGCCCTCAAGATTACGCACCAAACCCTCCTGATCCACCTTAATGTGCTGTTTTAGCGTGTCAATGTAGCTAGTCTCAACAAAGCAGATCTCTTGGGATTCCTTGTAAGTTTGCAAACTCCCCAAAAAGGGCATTTTTTCTAAAGCCAAGGGTTTGATCTCAGATTTAAGCAAATCGCCTAGAGGGAAGAGGAGGCGATCAATAGCCCTTTGGGGCAGGGCGTAGAGAAAGTAACTTTGATCTTTGCTGGTGTCTTTGGCTTCTTTGAGGCGCAACACCCCATTGAACTCCTCTAAGCGTGCGTAATGCCCGGTGGCGATCTTTTCACAGCCCCTCTCTAAGGCAAAATCTAGGGCTAGTCCAAATTTCATCAGAGGGTTACACAGCGCACAGGGATTAGGGGTTTGACCTTGTTTGTAACCCTCTATAAAGGCATCGTAAACGCTTTTTTTAAAGGCGGCTTGCAAATCCACCACTTCAAAGGGGATTTTCAAAAACCTTGCCACCTCTTGGCAATTCTTGATATACAAGGCGTGTTTGTCCTCTTTGGCATGCAATTTAAGATAAATGCCTAGCAATTCATGCCCGGCCTCTTGCAAGAGATAGGCACTATAAGAACTATCCACCCCCCCACTCATCAAAACCGCGACTTTCATTTAGCTTCTTTGCACTTAGGATGCAAAAACCTAGTGTGTTTTCTTTTAAAAAAGCCTTAAACCCCAAAGACACGATCAAAGATACGCCCGACATTTCTCAAATAGTAATCTGTTTCAAAACAGGCTTTAAGTAGCGCGCGATCCACCTGCGCCAAACGCGCATCGCTTAGAAGTTGCGTGAGAAAATCAGCCTGCAAACCCTCTTGCAAACGCGCCCACACCCACATAGCGTTCTCTTGCACGATCGCATAGCTCTGTGCCTTGCTAAAGCCCAATTTTGGCAATTCCAACAAAACGCGCTGGGAGAAAACCAACCCCCCCGTGCGCTCCAAATTCTTACGCATATTCTCCGGATACACAAGCAGATTTTTTAGCAAGGTCGCAAGACGGTGCAAGAGAAAATCTAGGGTGATAAACATGTCTGGGAAGACAAAGCGTTCTACAGAGCTATGGCTAATATCTCTCTCATGCCAAAGGGCGACATTTTCCATCATCGGGATCGCATAAGCGCGAATCATCCTAGCTAGCCCGGTGATGTTCTCACTCAAGACTGGGTTGCGTTTGTGGGGCATGGCTGAAGAACCCTTTTGTCCTGCACTAAAAGCCTCTTCGGCTTCGTAAACCTCAGTGCGCTGGTAGTGGCGGACATTGATCGCGATTTTCTCACATGTGCTCACCAGCAAAGCCACTGCATTGCACAAGCGCGCATGCTTTTCTCTTGGGATCACCTGATTGCTCACACGCGCCACGCCCAAACCCAATTCTTGGCAAACTAATTCTTCTAACTCAAAGGGGCTATGCGCCATGTTTCCCATCGCCCCACTCACCATTCCCACGCACACCTCTTTAGCCGCTTCTTGCAAGGCTTGCCAATGGGCGTGTATATCCTCATACCACAACGCCCACACCAGTCCAAAGCTAGTAGGTTCGCCATGCACCCCATGGCTACGCCCCACCATCACCACTTCTTTAAACTCTAAAGCGCGCGCTTTGAGCACATCTAACAAAACGCGCAAATCCTCAAAGATGATTCCCAAACTCTCTTGGATCAATAAAGCTAGTGCCGTGTCAATGCAATCGCTAGAGGTGATCCCATAGTGGAAAAAGCGTTCGGCATCGCCCAAGCTCTTGCTGACAGCTTGGATAAAGGCGATCACATCGTGCCTAGTTCGCTTCTCAAAGGTGTGTATGTCCTCTAGGCTGAAGTTAGCCTGTTCTATTTGGGCTAAGGTTTTTGCGTCCAATAGCCCCAAGGTGTGCCATGCTCTAGCCACCGCTTGTTCTACGCGCAAGTAGGTTTCAAATTTATGCGACTCGCCCCAAAGGCGCGCCATTGGCTCTCGCGCGTAACGATCTAGCATTAAACCTTGGCCTCTTCTCTGCGTTGCAGGTATTCCCACCTCGCATCCACATCTTTTTGCAATTCCTCAATGATGTGCTCGTTTTCCTTTTTAAATAGGTGAGCAAAGCGTTTTTGGGGACCCAGATAATCGCGCACGGGCAAGATATTGCGCGGACGGTAGGTGATCTTGAGTTCTTGACCGTGGAAAATTTCAAACAGAGGAAAAATGAGGCAATCCACGGCTAAGTCTGTCATCTCAATGGCTAGACTGGAGTGGTATTTCCACTCAGTAGGGCAAGGGCTCAAAGCGTTGATAAAGCATGGTCCCTCAGTGTCTAAGGCGGTTTTGATCTTCTTATTCATGTCCTTCCACTTGTTAGGGGCTAGCTGGGCGGCATAGGGGATTCCATGGGCAGCCATAATGAGGGTTAGATCTTTTTTGCGCTCTTTCTTACCAAAGCTCACTTTGCCTGCGGGAGTGGTGCTTGTGCTAGCCCCCATAGGCGTGCTCCCACTTCTTTGTCCGCCCGTGTTGGCGTAATTCTCGTTGTCTAGGCAGATGTAGGTCATGTCATGCCCGCGTTCCATGCAACCGCTGATGAACTGGAAACCAATATCATAAGACGCGCC
Organism: Helicobacter sp. L8; assembly: GCF_003660355.1. Classification (NCBI taxonomy): domain Bacteria; kingdom Pseudomonadati; phylum Campylobacterota; class Epsilonproteobacteria; order Campylobacterales; family Helicobacteraceae; genus Helicobacter; species Helicobacter sp. L8. The sequence continues at coordinate 32,737 of NZ_QXQR01000005.1, read as the reverse complement.
ATCGCCCCCAAAGGCGACAAATTTAGGTCGCTGCCCGGTGTATTTGCCCTTGCGCGCCAGAGCCTTATACATGCTCTCCACCCCGCTTAACGCGGTTGAGCCATTTTCAAAACCCACATGAATCCAAGGCACATCCCATGAAGTGTGGGGATAAACAGCCGAGCACACTTCTAAACAGCCCGTGGAATTGCCTAGCACAATGGGTCCTTCTAGGGCGTTTAACACTTCGCGCACAATAATGCCATGCCCACAGCCCGGACACAAGAGATGGGAGCCTTCAAACTTCTCTGCTGACTGGCTGAAACTCTTGAGCGTTTTGACTTCTTTAACCATGTGTTGCCTTTAAAAATAGGATAGTTGGGGACCATTTAGCCCGATGAATTGTTGGGTGGGGTGGGTCAAAACCCCTTTTTTAGCATCTTGCACCAGCGACTCAAAGATGCTCTCTAAATCTGCTTGGGTTACATCCCTACCCCCTAAGCCATAGATGTAATTGCTCAACACCGGGCGTTTGGACCCAGGGGCTTGGTACAAGCTAGCGGCGATTTCGTTGAAAAGCGCGCCAAGCGCGCCAGAGGGCGAACTCTTGTCCATCACGGCGATCGCCTTGGCGTTTTTCAAGGCGTTGGCGATGGCTTCAAAGGGGAAGGGGCGCAAGACATGGGTGCTAACCACCCCGGCCTTAATGCCTTTTTCGCGCGCTCTTGTAGCCGCTACAATGGCTGACTCGTAAGTTGTGCCTAGCGCGAAGATCAAAACCTCCGCGTCCAAAGTTTGGAAAGTTTCTACTAGGTGGTATTGTCTCCCGGTGATCTTGGCAAAGTCGTTGAAAATGCCCTCTAAGATCGTGCTAGAGTGCATGATGGCATGGTGCAACTTGGCTTTATGTTCGAAATGCCACTCCTCTTCTGCCTGCGCGCCAAAGCTTACGGGTTTGTCAAAATCCAGCAGAGGGTGCACACTCACATAGTCGCCTACGAATTTATAAGCCACCCGGTCGCTTAAAGGGCGCACATTTTGCACGGTGTGCGAAGAGAGGAAACCATCTTGGTGCACCATCACGGGCACGCGCACCTCTGTGTGTTCGGCAAGCCTGAAAGCCATTAGGGTGAAGTCATAGACCTCTTGGGGGTTGCATGTGCACAGGCTAATCCAGCCACTATCCCTACCTAGATACATGTCGGAGTGATCGCAGTGGATATTGAGTGGGGAAGCTAGCGCGCGGTTAGCTACATTGAGCACGATGGGCAGGCGCATCCCAGAGGCTTGGTAAAGCACTTCCACCATCAAGGCAAAACCCTGCGAACTGGTGGCGGTGCTAACCCGCCCCCCCGCTGCTGCTGCGCCCACACACGCGCTCATGGCGGCATGTTCGGATTCCACAAGGACAAATTCCCCTTCAATGTAGTCATTGTCCTTGAAAGACCCGTAATTTTGGATAATAGGCGTGGAGGGGGTGATCGGGTAAGCAGCCACGACATCCACTTGGGCTTGTCTTAGCGCGTGCGCGCTAGCTGTGCATCCATCCCAAGCTTCCACTTCGTTGAGCGTGTAACTAGAAGCCATTGTAACCCCCTTCTGTGCGGTAACTTTTCTTTTTAAGCCCCTCGGCTTTTTGGGGCCACTTGGTGAGCGCTTCTTCTAGGGGCTCTAAATTGTCAAACATCAGCAAAGATTTGGGGTTGGTGGGGCACACATCCACACACACCCCGCAACCCTTGCAGTGTTCGTAATCCACCCCGCTCATCTTGCCCTCGCGCGACAAAATGGACGCATCAGGACAGTAAACCCAACAGTTGAAACAGTTGATGCAGACATCTTTGTTGTGCACGGGTTTTTCCACCCGCCAATGCGAAACGCTGGCGGTAAAAGAACTCTCAGGCGTGTAAGTGCGCTCGTTATTGTGTTTGCCCAACTCGTCCTGCCCTTGTTTCTCAAAGGGGAAGAGCACCGCCCCAATCTCGAATTCTTGCCAATTTTTCATGGATTTCCTTTCTCTACTGGACTTGCTCGTAGGCTTGATCGATGGCTAACATGTTCGCATCGATCAAAGCTTGGGGCATTTTCTTACCCAAAACAGCCTTGAAGGTGTTTTTAAAAAGCTCCAATTCCAACATGTTGGAAACTTTCATCAACGCCCCTAACATGGGGGTATTAGGAATGGGGCGCTTGATCGTATCCATGGCGATTTTAATGCAATTGAGGGTGTAGAGTTTTTTGTCTGCCAAATTGGGCTTTTTTTCAAACAGCTCTTCTTTGCTAAGGTGGGTGGTAACGATGTAGGTGGTGTCGGGTTTTTCATTCTCAGTGATGTCAGTGATGAAAGTCAACCCCGGGTCGATCACAAGCACATAATCAGGGCGCATGAACTTTTCGTGATTCAAAATAGGCTCTGAATCGATGCGGTTGTAAGCCGTCATAGCCGCCCCGCGTTTAGCCGAACCATAGAACGCAAAACCCTGCACTTCTTTACCCGTAGTGGTGAGGACATCAGCTAGACCCTTAGCGCCTGTAACCGCGCCCTGCCCGGCTCTAGCATGCCATCTAATTTCTAACATTACATTCTCCTTGTCGCATTATCATGTGATAAGTGCATTATACAGGATTTTTTGTAAACCACGATACACGCGACCCACCCGCGCCCCTTATACCAATGAGATCAATAGCAAGTTAACAAAAATGCCAAATTTTGCTTGGAATGCTTAAGGTGGAGTGTAAGCGCGCGTTTTTATGCTACAATAGTGTTACTAAGAACGCTTATTAACGCTTTTTTAGTGTTTAACTCCTTCATAAAGGTGGGTTGTGATTAAGATTTTGATGATAGAAGATGACATTGAATTAGCCGAGATCCTGAGTGAGTTTTTTCTCCAGCATGGGGTGGAAGTGGTGAATTACGATGAACCCTATACGGGCATTAGCGCGGCTAACACCCAGCCCTACGATCTCTTGCTCTTGGATTTGACCTTGCCTAATTTAGACGGCTTGGAAGTGTGTAAAAAGATCTCCAAACAAAAGGGCATCCCCATCATCATCTCTTCAGCGCGCAACGACATCGAGGACAAGATCAAGGCTTTAGAATACGGGGCTGATGACTACATCCCCAAGCCCTACGACCCTAAGGAGCTCTTGGCGCGTATCCAATCTCTCTTGCGCCGTTACAATAAGAAATCCCCCCAAGAGGACACCCAAACCCCCCCCAAAAGTGCCCTATTTAAAATCGACAAGGACGCGCGGGAGGTTTACATGCACAATAAAAGATTGGATCTCACGCGCGCAGAGTATGAGATTTTAACTTTGCTCATTAGCAAGCGGGGCTATGTGTTCTCTAGGGAGTCTATTGCCATCGAATCCGAATCGATTAACCCAGAAAGCTCCAATAAAAGCATTGATGTGATCATTGGGCGTTTGCGTGCCAAAATTGAAAAAGACCCTAAAAAGCCCCAACACATCATCTCTGTCCGGGGGGTGGGCTATAAATTAGAATACTAGCCCGCATGCCCTTGTCAATTTTTAGCAAGATCGTTTCTCTCTTTATTGTGTCCTTGGCGAGCTTTGGGGCGTTTTCTTATTATTTTATCCGCTCCCAAATTGACCATGAAAATTTCCAAACCCAGATTCGCCACCAGCAGTTTGTAACCACCATCAACCAAGTGCTAGCCGACAAGCACAACCGCTATTCTGCAGAAGTCTATTTGCACGAATTGGGCTTTAAGGAAATTAGCGCTGAAGAACTCAAAGAAGTGCTAGCCTTACAGAAAAATAAAAATGAGATTGAGCGCAGTGAAAACCCCTTGGCGAGCATCATCAAGGTGGGTAATAAGATCTTCATTTCCCTAAAAAGCAATGGGGACATCGTGCTGTTCAAGGAGATTCAAAAGACTTCTTACCACAACTACTACTTTGCAATTTTCATTGGGGGATTTTTGATCGTGATGATCTTTGTCTTCATGATTCGTGGGTTTATCCCTATCAACGAATTGCGTAAAAAAGTGCACCTGTTTTCTAAGGGCGAGATGGATATTGAGTGCAAGATCGACCAACAAGATGAGATTGGGGATTTAGCCGCCGCTTTTGACTCCGCGATCAAAAAGATCAAGGGTTTAAATGAGTCGCGCATTTTATTTTTGCGCGCGATCATGCACGAGTTACGCACCCCCATTACAAAGGGCATTATTGTAGCAGAGATGGTGGACAACCCCTTGCAAAAAGAACGCTTATTACGGACTTTCCAAAGATTAAACGCGTTGATCGAACAATTCGCGCGCATTGAACAACTCTCTTCTAAGAACTACAAGATCGCCAAAGACATGTTTATGATGGACCAACTCTTGGAACGCGTGGAGAACATGCTCTTATTAGAACACAATAATACCTCCATCCACGCCGATGTGCCAAATTGCGCTTTCCACACCGATTTTGATCTCTTCGCGTTGGTGCTAAAAAATCTCTTAGACAACGCGCTCAAATACAGCCCCAACAAACAAGCCCATGTCAAGATCACAGGCAAAGACCTTGTGGTTTCCAACCAAGGTCAACCCATGCGCGCCGATCTCACCCATTACTTCAAACCCTATTTCCAACAAGAGAGTCAAAGTGATGGGCATGGCTTTGGGTTGGGGATGTATATCATCAAAACCGCCCTAGACACTTTGGGCTTTAGACTCACCTACGCGCACAGCGAGGGGGTGAATTTTTTCAGCATTGAAGATTGTGTTCTCAAGGAATTCAAATCCATATTTTCCACTAAAGATAGTTAAAGGATTGGTATGTTTAAACGCTTTAGACGCTTACGCGCCCACGAGGTTTTGCGCGATTTGGTGCGCGAAACCCGCCTACACCCCCAAGATTTTATTACACCCCTCTTTGTGCGTGAGGGGCAGGGGATTGAACGCCCCATTGCTTCCATGCCCGGAATCGCCCAGATGAGTATAGATGTGCTCTTGAAAGAATGCGCGTTATTGCAAACTCTAGGCTTGCAAGCCGTGTTGCTATTTGGGATTCCCAGCCATAAGGACGCGCAAGGTAGTGCGGCTTTGGATGAGAGGCACCTCATCGCCCAAGCCACGCGCGCGATCAAGGAGAAATACCCCAACATGTGCGTGATCGCAGATTTGTGTTGCTGTGAATACACCGATCATGGGCATTGTGGGGTGCTCAAAGAGCGCCAAGTAGACAATGACGCGACTTTAGAACTACTTAGCCAACAGGCTTTAGTCTTAGCCCAAAGCGGGGTAGACATGCTCGCCCCTAGTGCGATGATGGATGGGATGGTGGTGCACATCAGGCATGCCCTAGATAGCCATGGCTTTAGCATGCTACCTATTATGAGCTATTCTAGCAAGTTTGCTAGCCACTACTATGCCCCCTTTAGAGATGCAGCCGCTAGCGCGCCCAGCTTTGGGGATCGCAAGGGCTACCAAATGGATTACGCCAACCGCCGAGAGGCGATTTTAGAAAGTGTCAATGACGCTTCAGAGGGCGCAGACATTCTCATGGTCAAACCCGCCCTAGCTTACCTAGACATTGTGCGCGCGATCAAGGAACGCACTTTATTACCTCTTGCTCTCTACAATGTCAGTGGGGAATATGCCATGTTTAAGCTCGCCCAAGCCCACCATTTGATGGACTATCCCAGTGTGCTCTTAGAAACCATGATCGCTTTTAAGCGCGCAGGCGCGGACATCATCATCAGCTACCACGCTAAAGAAGTCGCACAACTCTTACTAAAGGAACACCATGGGACGCGCCTTTGAATACCGCCGTGCAGCTAAGGAAAAACGCTGGGACAAGATGAGCAAGATCTTCCCTAAACTTGCTAAAGCCATCACTTTAGCGGCTAAAGGCGGGAGCGATCCAGCCAGCAACGCTAAATTACGCACCGCTATTCTAAACGCCAAAGCCCAGAACATGCCCAAAGATAATATTGACGCAGCCATCAAGCGCGCCAGCGCTAAAGAGGGACAACTTGTGGAGGTGAGCTATGAAGGTAAGGCAAATTATGGGGTTTTGCTTTTCATGGAATGCATGACAGACAACCCCACTAGAACGATTGCCAACTTGAAAAGTTATTTTAACAAGAGCCCGGGGGCTAGCATTGTGCCCAATGGCTCGCTAGAATTTATGTTCATGCGCAAAAGTGTGCTCGAGAGCGCGTTAGATGAGTTGCAAGCTTTGAAACTCAGTATAGAGGATGTAGAATTGACTCTCATTGATTATGGTTTAGAGAGCTTAGAGGTGGATCAAGATCGCCTATTTGCCATTGGGGATTACCAAGATTTCAAACAACTTGGCGAGGGTTTTGAAGCCTTGCAATTACCCATTTATAAAGCCTCTTTACAACGCCTCCCCACCACGCCTATTAGCCTGAGCCCCCAAGCCCTCATAGAGATAGAAAAACTCCTGGATCGCATTGAAGAAGATGAAGATGTGATCGCTCTTTACAGCAATATTGGGGGATAGCGTGCGCTCGATTTTAAGCCCAATTTGAGGATGAGAATGCTTGAATTTGTCTATATCAAACACCAAAGTCGCCTAGATGTGCCCTTGCATGATCACATTGAGGTGTTAGACCAAGTGGGCGATGGGGTGGAGTGCGTGGTGGCTAATGTGCCCTTGCAGGGGGCTAAGAGGGTGGCTAGAGAGGTTAATTTTTTGCTAGAAAATAGCACCCAAGACCCCTTAGACTTAGCCAGTAGCCTCTCTTTGCTCTACGAGGCGCACGGCTTGCAATTTGACTTTGATTCGACTAAGAGGACTTATGAGGGGGAGGTGGTTGAGTTTTTTAGTTATGACTCTAATATTTGCCAATACCACCAACGGCGCGTAGAATGCTGTGGGAAGTGTAGCGAAGTCTGCCCCACTGAGGCGATCACTAAGTTAGACCCCCAGATCGCCCAAGAAAAGGGCATAGAATGTGCAGACAACCGCCATTTGGTGATCAATCATCAGGCTTGTGTTGATTGTGGCAAGTGTATTAGCGTGTGCCCTAGTGGGAGCTTGAGCTATTCTAGCTTTAGCTTGGAGTGCGTCCAAGAGGTGGCTAAACTCTATAGGGGCTATATCCCCCTACTCTTAGATCACAAAGCAGAGCTACCCACTATCCCACTTAAAAAAGAAATCTTGCCCCTCTGTCTTAACCTCAACACTTTAGAACAAGTCGCCCTACTCACACTTTTGCAAGAGAGTGGCGCGCAGGTGGTGATCTATGCCCCCCAAGAGTTAGGTATTGGCACTCTGCAGAGTATTGCCCTACTCAATGGCATTTATGCCCAACTCCACCAACAAGAAGCGATCTTGTTAGCTAGCGATCTTGAGAGTTTGCAAGGGTGTTTGCAGCGCGCCCAACGCCTAGAATCCACCCACTTCACCCCCCCCAGCATCCCAGCACACACCAAGCGCGATCTCTTTGCCCAACGCTTAAAACACGCCATAGCTCAAGGGGATTATGGGCGCGTGCCCTCAGCAAGCTTTATTCGTTACGGGCACATAGAGATCAACTCTAATTGCACCTTATGTCTCTCTTGTGTGGGGGCGTGCAACACCAACGCGCTGAGTGTAGATGGCAATACCTATACCCTGCTTTTTAATCCCAGTCTTTGCACCACTTGCGGGTATTGCGAGGCGACCTGCCCTGAAAAGGATTGCCTGCATTTGGAGCGCGATGGGATCGCCCTAAACCCCTCTTATTTTGCGCCCAAAATCATGGCACAAGATAGCCTATTTGGCTGTAAAATGTGTGGTAAGCCCATTGGGACCACTAAAAGCGTGCAAAAGATCGCCCAAATGATGACCCCTAGATTTCAAGGCGATGCGCGCAGGATCGCTACGCTGTATGCCTGCCCGGATTGCAAGGTCAAAATCATGCTAGAAGACATGCTAGACATCAATTCTATTTTAAAATGAATATAGATTCCAATCTCACCTATGCGCGCGCGCTCTATTACCGCCTATGGCATTACATGGTGGTGTTTGTGCATGATGAAAGCGTGTTTAGTGAGTTAAAAGCTTTGGTCAATCACTTAAAAGATTTCCCCTTTGATCCCAGCACAGCGCACAGCTGGGAAGAGTTGCATGCCTTTTTGGAACAAGGACTAGAAGCCTTTAAAGAGGAGCAAAACGCCCTACTCTTTGCCCCCGGGGAGGGTTTTATCCCTATGAGCGCGTCTTATTATTTAGAGGGACAAGACAATGGCAAGAAACGCCTAGAGGCGATCGCGCTTTTAAAGCAATCAGGCTTGCGCATTGAGAGCCACACGATCACAAGCCCCGTGGCTGAGGACGATCTAGCCTTTTTAACCTTGATGATGAATGCCTTTTTACAGCAGTTGTTAGAGGATCAGAGCTTTTTTAGCCTGCATGAAAAACTCTTTAAAGACTTTTTCCACCTCTTTAGCGATGCTTTTATAAAAGCCATTGCTAGCCATGAAAAAAGCGCGTGTTATCTAAACTTCGCTACAATCTTAGGTGCATTTATCCAGCATGAAAGGTTGTTTTTCAACCTGGTTTAGGAGGTTGTATGGAGAACAGACGCGAGGCACTCAAAAAGCTAGGCGTATTAGGAGCGGGGGCATTAGCCGGGCAAAGCCTGCTAGCAACCATGCCAGAAAGACACTTCCCGGACACGGACAAGGGTAGCAATGGCGTGGTGGTGGGCAAGAGCAATAAAAAAGAGATACTTTATCACAAAACCCCCGCTTGGGAGATTTTTTATAAAAGCGTGTGGTAATTTGAGAAAGGAAGTAACATGGGAAAATTAAGTCGGCGCTCTTTTTTAAAAATGGGCGCAATCGGGGCAGGGGCAGGGGCAAGCCTTGCCTTTGCCAACACCAAAGTGAGTAAAAAAGAAAACACCATTGACCCCAATGAGGGGGTCAAAAGGGTTAAAACCATTTGTAGCATTTGCTCAGCTGGGTGTGGAATCATCGCTGAGGTTAAAGACGGGGTGTGGATTCGCCAAGATGTCGCTCAAGATCACCCCATTAGCGCGGGTAGCCACTGCTGTAAGGGCGTGGATCAAATTGACTTAGTCAAGTCTAAAATGCGTCTTAAATACCCGCTCAAAAGAGAGGGGGGCAAGTGGAAACGCATTAGCTACGATCAAGCCATCGATGAGATCAGCCAAAAAATGCTTAAAATGCGCGAGCAATACGGACCAGATAGCATGATGTTTATGGGGAGTGCTAAAATGAACTCCCAGCAAGCCTATTATTGGCGCAAATTTGCCGCCTTTTATGGGACAAACAACATAGACCATGTAGCCCGCATTTGACACAGCACCACAGTCGCCGGTGTGGCGAATACATGGGGGTATGGTGCGATGACAAACCACTTTGGGGACATTGTCGGGCATTCTAAAGCGATTTTGATGATTGGGCTTAATACGGCGGTGAGTAACCCCATTGGCTTTAAGCACTTTTTGCAGGCAAAGGATCGCAATAACGCTAAGTTGATTGTGATCGATCCAGTCTTTACCAAGAGTGCGGCTAAGGCAGATATTTATGTGCGCATCCGCTCGGGCACCGATATTGCCTTTATTTATGGCATGTTGCATTTGATCTTTAAGCATGGCTGGGAGGATAAGGAGGTTATTAAAACTCAAGCTTACGGGATTGAGGAAGTTAAAAAAGAGGCACTCAAATACACCCCCGAAGTGGTGGAGGACATCACGGGCGTGCCCGCAGATTTGCTCATCCAAACCACGCGCGTATTTGCTACAGCTAAGCCCGCCACTTTGGCGTGGGCACTAGGGATCACCCAGCATAGCACGGGCAGTGGCAACACGCGCATGCTCTCTATTTTGCAGTTGGTGCTAGGCAATATGGGCAAAAAGGGCGGGGGTTGTAATATCGTGCGCGGGCATGACAATGTGCAAGGCTCAACAGACATGTGCTGTTTGGCGGATAATTTGCCCGGCTATTATGGGCTAAGCGAGCCTAGTTGGCGTTATTATGCCAAATGCTGGGGGGTGAGCTTTGAGAGTTTGCAAAAACGCTTTTTTGCCCCTGAATGGATGCACAAAAAGGGCTTTAGTATCTCGCTTTGGCATGAGGGCGTGTTGCAAGAGGCTAAAACCCACTCTAGCGCGCCCATTAAAGGCTTGTGGGTGCAGGGCAATGGGGTGAGCTCCCTAGCGCACAATGTCAAAATGGCAGAGGCGATTGAGAAATTAGATTTAATGGTGATTGCCGAGCCCTTTTTAAATGAGGCGGCGATCCTCACAGAAAAACCCGATGGGGTCTATGTCTTGCCCATTGCAACCCAATTTGAATGTGAGGGGATTGTGGTCGCCACTAACCGCGCCGCTCAGTGGCGATCCCAAGTGGTTAAACCCCTCTATGAAGCCAAACAAGATCACGAACTGATGTTTGAAATGGCTAAGAAGTTTGGCTTTTATGAGGAATACACTAAAGCCCTACTCTGTGATTTTGATAAAAATGGGGAATTGGTGCAGGTGCGAAAAAGTTTTAGCTGGCCCGAAGATGCCACTAGAGAGATCGCGCGCACGGTGAAAGTGATAGGTCTTGGGGGTTGGACTCCCGAGCGGCTCAAAGCCCAACAAGAAAACTGGCACATGTTTGACTATGTAACACAGGAGGGCTATGGTCCGATGAAGGGGCAGTATTATGGCTTGCCCTGGCCAGCTTGGACACCACAGCACCCCGGCACGCCCATTTTATATGATATTAGCACCCCCACCAAAGAGGGGGGCATGGGCTTTAGGGCGCGCTTTGGGGAGGAATACAAGGGGCAGAGTTTGTTAGCCGATAAGAGCGTTACGATCAAGGGATCGGCAATCAAGGGCGGTTACCCTGAGATCACCAAAGCCAACATTGAAAAAGTGCTAGGGATTAAGCTTAGCGATCACGAAAAAGCCATTATGGGGGATAATTGGAAGGTGGATACCAGCGGGCTTATTCAAAAGAAATGCGATGAAAAAGGCGTGTGTGTCTATGGGAATGCGCGTGCGCGTGCTATTGTGTGGAATTTCTTAGATCAAATCCCGGTGCATAGAGAGCCCATCCACTCCCCGCGTCCGGATTTGGTGCAAAAATACCCCACCATTAAAGACCAAGTGAATAACTTTAGGGTGGATGTGCGCTACGCCAGCGAACAAAACAAACAAGAGTGGGCTAAGCAATACCCCATTGTGATTGCCTCCATGCGCTTGGTGAATTTGAGCGGGGCGGGGATGTTGGAGCGCACCAGCAAGTATCTATCCCACATCACGCCCGAGATGTTTTGTAACATCCACCCCGATCTAGCCCTCAACCACGGCATTAAAGATGGGGAGATGATGTGGATTCACTCTCCTGAGGGGACTAAAATTAAAGTCAAGGCGATTTTTAGCCACGCGGTTACTCCCGATCGCATTTGCATGCCTTATAGCTTTGCGGGGATTTTACAGGGCGTGGATTTGTCTCATCGCTACCCTGAGGGCACCAAGCCCTACACCACAGGAGAGAGCTCCAATACGATCACCAATTACGGCTTTGATCCGGTCACGCAAATCCCTGAGTTTAACGCCGGGCTTTGCCGTATAGAAAAGGCTTAACATGGCAAATCTAGCACCTGCTCAACAAATCCCCAATGCCAACCGCATGAAGTTTTATTGCGATGACAACCGCTGTATTAGCTGCTTTGCCTGCTCTGTGGCGTGCTCGCACTCTAACGAGCTAGAAGTGGGGCTTAATCGGCGCAAGGTCATCACCCTTTATGAGGGCGTAGAGGGCAAGGAAAAATCCATCTCCATTGCCTGCCAGCACTGTACGGACGCGCCCTGCGCGCAAGTGTGCCCGGTGGATTGCTTTTATATCCGCGAAGATGGGATCGTGTTGCACAATAAAGAAACTTGTATTGGCTGTGGTTACTGCCTATATGCCTGCCCCTTTGGCGCGCCCCAATTCCCTAGAGATGGGGCATTTGGGGTTAGGGGCGTGATGGATAAATGCACCATGTGTGCGGGCGGTCCTGCACCCACCCACTCCAAAAAAGAAATGGAGCTCTATGGGGTCAACCGGATTGCTAGCGGACAAGTGCCCATGTGTGCAGCCACCTGCTCGACTAACGCGCTTTTAGTGGGCGATGCGCTCAGCATTGCAGACATTTATAGACGGCGTGTGATGGCAAAATACGCCAACGCCCAAGACTTTCAAACCAAGAGGGCGCACCAAGTGCAGGGCGCGACACCTTAAGGGGAGCTGATGAAACTTTTTCTCATCTTAGCAGGTTTAGTAGGGGCTTTGAGCGCGCAGAGCACCCCCCTAGATCAAGAGCGCATTTTAGGTATTCTGCCCTATGGGCAGAGGGACACGGGCAAGCTAGGCGAGCTTTGGACGCTTTGGCAGGGGCATTATTTTTTATGGCTTTTTTTAGCCGTGGTGCTGGGCGTGGCTTTTGGCTTTCTCTTGCACTATCTTGTCATTGGTCCTAAAGAGTTTAAGCATAGTGGGCAGAAAGTGCCTTTTTTTAGTTTGTTTAACCGCATCATCCACTGGATCGCCGGGATCAGTTTTATTTTACTTGTGCCCACTGGACTGATCATGATCTTTGGGGATTTCTTTGGGGGTGGGGCATTCGTGCGTGCGTGCCGCATTTTACACAGCGTGGGCTGTGTGGTGTTCATGGTGGCGGTGTTGCCTATGTTGTTCATGTGGCTTAAAGACATGTTCTTTAGGCTAGCAGACATCAAATGGCTAGTGATCATGGGAGGCTATCTCTCCAAAGAGAAAAAACCCGTGCCGGCTTATAAGTTTAATGCAGGGCAGAAGATGTGGTTTTGGATCGCCACTTTGGGGGGGTTGGTGATGATTGCTAGTGGGGGGGTTTTGTATTTCAACACCGCGGATTTGAGCGCGATCGCTAGCTTTTTGGGGCTTTATCAAATTTCTTTGTTGCGCTTGAGCGCGCTGGTGCATAATTTCTTTGGTTTGGTCTTGGTGGGCTTTTTCATTGTGCATATCTACATGTCCTTGTTTGCGATCAAGGGGTCTTTGCAATCCATGGTTGATGGGCATAAAGAGGAGGAGGAAGTGCAGATTTTGCATAGTTTGTATTACCAAGAGCGCATGAGGGCTTAGGTTTTGGAGTTTTTAAGTGGATTACAAAGGGTGTTGTGTTAGAAGTGAGGGGCTTTGGCACACATTAAAACAAAAGGAGAGTTTATGCCATACATCAATATTCGTGTTTCTAAGGAGCATGGGGGGGCTAGTGCGGAGCAAAAGCGCGCGCTCATCAGCGGGGTAACCGATTTGGTGGTTGATATCCTAGGCAAGAAAAGAGAAGCCACCATTGTGATCATTGATGAGCTCCCCACAGATAATTGCGGTTTGGGCGGAGAGACTATTACACGGCTAAGGCACACGCCTCCTGGACAAAAACAAGATTGAGTTTGAGCCCTCTGAAGATACTCTTCAATGCCTCTGTGTTGTTAGGTGAGCTCACAGGGATCGGGTTTTATACCCTCACCTTTGCTAAGGCTCTAGAGGCTCACTTTAAGGGGCGCAAGGATGTCCAGTTGTATTGGTGGGCGCGGGGTAAATTTTATGAAAACCTCGAGGAATTACAACAAGCCCGATCTCTCTCTCTCTCTCTCTCTCTCTCTCTCTTTGCTATCGTCTAAAAATCCCTACCGCCGGTGGCTTTTAACAGGTATAAAAACCATTCTTGGTGAAAAACTCTACATCCACCTCAAACACCGCTTTTTGTTGCGATGGATGGTCTGGCGGGTTAGCGAGCCCTTTGATCTCTACATTGAACCCGGAGGGCAGTATGCCCCTAAAGTAAAAGCCACGCAGATTTTAGGTTGTATCCATGACATACCCATTTGTGATCCAACAGGATGGGCTCTTCTCGACAGCTATTTAGTGGTTTGGAAATACCAAATGTTCCCCCAAATGCAACGCTACACAGAGGCTATTTGCTTTAGCAAGGTGATCAAAAAAGACATTTTAAAAACCTTTGGCTGGTCTAGCTCTAGAGTGCATCTGATTTACCATGGACTAAGAGACTATTTAGAGACCCCTTTGGAGGGTTTGCCACCCAGTATTACCAAAGACTTCATTTTAGTGGTGGGGGCTAAGGCTAGGCGGCGCAATGTGGGTAGACTCATAGAGGCTTTCAAACTCTTGCCCACACACCTACAAGAAACCCACCAAATTGTGCTAGTAGGGGCTCCTATTGACTTGCTCAAAGAAGATGTATTTGCCCACCAACAGCCCTTTGTCCAAAACTTGCACTATGTCAAGGATGCTTTGCTGAAAACTCTCTATGCTCGTGCCAAACTCTTATGGTGGGGCTCTACGGCTGAGGGCTTTGGCTTGCCCATGTTAGAGGCTATGCAGGCAGGTTGTGTGGTGTTGGCTAGTGATGTCTCTTGTATGCCTGAGATTTTGGGAGATAGTGGGATTTATTGTAACCCTTATAATGTAACAGACATTGCCAACGCCCTAGAACAAGCCCTCATAGATGAAACCCTGCGCGCAGAATGTCGGATTAGGGGTCTAGAGCGGGTCAAATCCTTTAGTTTTGAAGCAAGCATGGCTGAACACATAGAAGTGGTGGAGGGGATGTTGGGGGCATTCCGGGACCCTTCCCATTTGGCTTAGACGCTCTTTGTCTCAAGATTTTAGCGTTGGGGTGTAGCCACACCCAAGCCACGACTGCGTTATAAAATTTGGTTAACTTAATCCAACTTCCGGCTAAGATTTACAAAAGAGTTTAGAGACGCACCCAAATGCCTCAAAGTGTAGGCATACGGATTTTGCGCTCTTTTAGAGAGCGTTGCATGGGCGTTGACGATGTGTTGAGTGCCCCTAACTCTGCAATTCCTCAGGCGAGAGCTCCTCATAGAAGCGTTCCACATCTAAATGCGCGCCTAGGTATTGCGTGATTTCCTTAGCGTCTGTCAAGGCGTTTTCTAAACAGCTAGTTGCGCCCGGAGAGGGAGTCATGTTAAAGGTGATGCCCTGATGGGTGATGATTTTGTGGGGGCGCGTGTTTTCTCCATGGAGATTTCTGTGCAAGTAACCTTGTGTTGCTTCATATTCCTCGCATGGTGCATTTTTAGGGGGACTCTTTGCGCGGAGAATAGAAAGACGCAAACACCCTTTTAAAAACCAGCAGGCAATATGAGGCAATTATTTGACTCTATACCAAAAGCTCGAATTTAAATATATTGCTGATTCTCTGTCCCACAACACAAAAAAGACAAGACTTTTGCTGTATCAGGGAATATCACAAATTCTTACATGCATTGTGAGTGGAGGTGTGGAATCGTTATTTATGGAACAAAAGCACCCTAATACCACGCACACTCTTTTTAAACCACTCCATGTGTCCACTTAAAGCCCAAAGCCTAATTCTAAAGCACACGCCTGAGCTTTATTTAAGAACACGCCTATTTGAGCTAAACAAAAGCAATAGAGGCCACTACAGAGGCATCGCCTCTTCTAATAGCCACTCTGTGGATGCTGGTATAACCTCCATTGCGGGTTGCGTATTTAGGGGCTAATTCTGTAACTAGCTTGTGGGTGGCGTGTTTGTCTTGTAGATAAGAAAACACATGGCGATGCGCGTTAAAATCCCCTTTTCTAGCCACACTGACAAGCTTTTCAATGTAGGATTGTAATTCCTTTGCCTTGAATACACCAGTTTGGATTTTCCCATGCTCAATGAGAGAAATGGCAAGGTTTTTAAGCAACGCCTTTCTGTGCGCGCTGGTCCTGCCTAATTTTCTAAAGCGATTCTTGTGCCGCATTAACGCTCCTCATGTTTTAATTTCTCTAACTTGGCTTGCAAGGAAGCCTTGAAATCTGGTGCGAGATCCGCGCCCACAGGGTAACCCAACCCCTCTAGTTTTTCGGCGATCTCATCGTAGGATTTTTTACCCAAATTCTTGATGTTCTTGAGTTCGTAAGCGTCCATCAAGACCAATTCTCCCACATATTTAAGCCCGACTTTATCTAGGCAATTAAAACAACGCGCGCTCAAACTCAAGCTTTCGATCTCCATCACAAGGTCTTTTTCCAAGCCTTCTTCTAGGTGAGCACTCCCCTTGCAATCGGCAATATTGGTGTTGAAAATATGCATTTGGGCGTTCATGGTTTTGATAGCGTCTTGGAAAGCGCGTTGGGGGTCTACTTGCCCATCACTCTCAATCTCAAAGATGAGCTTTTCAAAATTGGGATTGCCATCTACAAGCATGTTTTCAATGTTGTAAACCACCCTTTTAACAGGGGTAAAATACGCATCCAAGGGGATATAACCGCTGGTGATGTGCCCCCGGATACTCTCAGAGGGGACATAGCCCATGCCCTTTTGCACGATGAGAGAAAACTCTAAGTTCACATCTTCATTAATCGTGGCTAAATAGGCATCGTGGTCGATCACGCCAATTTCTTCATTTTCCAAATCGCGTCCGCTCAATTTGGCTGGTCCCTTAAAAGCATAATGCACCACCACTTGTTCGTTCTGGGTGTTCTCTAGGTGTTTGCCAACCAGGCGGATATTTTTCAAATTAGCGATGAACAAGGTCATGTCCTCAGAAACCCCGCGCAAAGAGTCGAATTCATGGTTAGCCCCTTCAACCTTGATTCCAATGGGTGCGTAGCCCACAGAGCTTAAAAGCAAGAGCCGTCTTAGGGGGTGGGCTAGGGTGATGGCATAGCCCGCTTCAAAGGCAGAAACGCAAACCCTGATATGCCGATCGCTAATCCTCTCTACACTAATATCCATGGGGACTTGTGGCGCTACTTTAATCACTTTCATGCTTCCCCCCTACTATTTAGAATAGAGTTCGACAATCAATCTCTCTTCAAGAGGCAAACTCACTTCATCTCTTTCAGGATAACGGGTAAAGATGCCAAACTTCTTGTCCTTATCCACATCGATCCAAGGCACAAGCCCCACCTGATTAGTGAGTTCTACCGCGCGTGTGATTTGGGGATTTTCCTTACTTTTTTCTTTGATCTCAATTTTTTGCCCGCTTTTAATGAAGGCAGAGGGGATGTCCATGCGCTTGCCATCCACTAGAATATGCCCGTGTGTTACAAGTTGGCGCGCAAAAGAGCGTGTGGTCGCAAAACCCATGCGATAGACCACATTGTCTAAACGCCTCTCTAACAAGCGCACCAAATTTTCCCCCGTGTTGCCCTCCATGCGGTTAGCCTCTCTAAAAATCGAGCGAAACTGCTTTTCTGAAATGCCATACATCGCCTTAGCTTTTTGCTTTTCGCGCAATTGCAAACCATAGTCTGAAATTTTTCCGCGTCTTTGCCCGTGTTGCCCGGGACCATAGGCGCGTTTATCCAACGCGCTCTTGCCACTCAAACGGCGCTCACCCTTGAGGGACAAAGAAACCCCAAAACGGCGCTCTAATTTCTCTACTGCACCTCTATATCTTGCCATGTGCGCTCCTTACACTCTTCTTCTTTTGGGAGGACGGCAACCATTATGAGGCAGGGGTGTGATGTCCTTGATCCAAAGCACCTTGATTCCCTCAATGCTCCCCACACTCTTAATAGCTGTCTCGCGCCCGCTCCCCGGACCTTGCACCTTGATCCCCACTTCTTTAATGCCATGCTCTTTGGCTTTGCTCATCGCGCTCTCTACGGCTTGCTGGGCAGCGTAGGGAGTGGATTTTTTAGACCCTCTAAAACCCAAGCCCCCAGCAGTCGCCCAACAAATCACATTGCCCATCTCATCTGTGATTGTGATATTGGTGTTATTGAAAGAAGCCCCGATATAGACCACCCCCCTAGCGATATTCTTTTTGACAATTTTTTTCTTAATGCCACTGCGTTTAGCCATGCACTCTCCTTACTTGCTACCCACGGTTTTCTTTTTGCCCTTACGGGTGCGCGCGTTGTTTTTGGTGGTTTGTCCGCGCACGGGCAAGCCCTTGCGATGGCGAATACCCCGATAACTCCCCAAATCCATCAACGCCTTAATATCCATCTGCACTTTTTTGCGCAAATCCCCTTCCACAACATAGCCCGCTTGGATTGCCTTAGTGATGCTAGAAATCTCATCCTCGCTGAGCTCATGCACGCGTTTATCCAAAGAGATCCCCACCTTGTGTAAGATATCCCTAGAGCTCTTTAAGCCCACGCCATAAATGTAGGTTAGGGCGTATTCTACGCGTTTTTTCTTGGGTAAATCAACCCCTGCGATCCTTGCCATGTCTATCCTTGTCTTTGTTTATGTTTGGGGGTGGTGCAGATCACGCGAATCACACCCCGCCTTTTAATGACCTTGCATTTATCACACATTTTCTTTACAGAGGGTCTAACTTTCATTTTCTCTCCTTAAGTCTTTAGGCAAAACCCCTATTCTAGCCACCTTTGGTTAGAACTAACTTAAATCACTTGTAGCGAAAGGTGATCCGCCCCTTGTCCAAGCTATAGGGCGTGAGCTCTAAGCGCACCCGATCGCCTAGGGCTATGCGGATATAGTGCATGCGCATTTTCCCCGAAATGCGGCATAACACAATATGCTTATTGTCTAATTCCACCTTGAAAGTGGCGTTGGGCAAACACTCGATCACTTTCCCATCTACTTCTATCACATCATCTTTTGCCATCAAGCCTCCGTTAAAATTTGCGCCTTTTTGCCCACCATCGCGATGGTATGCTCATAATGGCTGGTGCGCAAGCCATCCACAGACACCACACTCCACTTGTCCGCCAAGATTCTAGGCTCCCCTTGTTTTTGGCAGATCATAGGCTCTATACAAAACACCATGCCCTCTTTGATCTTAGGACCACTATTGGGCTTACTAGAGGGCTCTAGGTAGTTAGGGATAGAAGGTTCTTCATGAGGCTTGCGCCCAATCCCATGCCCGCAAAATTTTTCTAAAGGCACAAAGCCCTTTTGTCTAATAAGAGTTTCTAAAATATGGCTAAACTCTTTAAAACGCATCCCCACCTCTAGGCAAGCAATCCCCTCATAAAGCGTGTCCTTAGCGCAAGCAATCAGAGCTTGATCCTCTTGGGCAACCTCTCCCACGCCTAAAGTGATCGCTCCATCACCAAACCACCCCTGCATTTGTGCGCCCAAATCCAAGCCTACAATGTCCCCACTTTGTAATCTGTAGTCTGTGGGAATGCCATGAATAGCCACTTCGTTAAGCGAGGTGCAAAGCGCATTGGGAAAACCATACAACCCTTTAAAAGCGGATTTTGCATTGAGTTTATGGAGGTGTTCTTCAGCCAAAGCGTCCAGCTCCAACAAGCTCATGCCCACTTGGATTTTTTCACGCAATAATGCGAGAGTTTGCCCCACCACAGCCCCCGCTCTGCGCAAAGCCTCAATCTCCTTAGAGTTGCGGATGGCGATCGCCATCAAAAGCCCACTGCGCTCAAGGTTTTATACTTGCTCATATACACCTGCGCCTCGATCTTTTTCATCGTGTCAATGGCTACTTGCACCACAATGAGCACCGCCGTGCCCCCAAAATAAAAGGGCACACCCATCGCCTTGACTAAAATCCAAGGCAGGGTAGAGATAATTGCCAAATACAAAGAGCCCCAAAAAGTCAAGCGACTAGCCACGGTGTTTAAGAAATTTGAAGTCCCCTCTCCGGGTCTAAGCCCTGCGATAAATCCGCCATTGCGCTTTAAATTATCCGCGATGTCTTTAGCGTTAAAGACAATGGAGGAATAAAAGTAGGCAAAGAAGATAATGAGCAAAAACATTAAGATATTGTAGGCGTAACCATGCGGGTTGAGAAAATCTGCAACAGCCTGTAAAATCTTATTGGAGGAGGCTTGCAAAATGGTAGAGGGAAAAACCAGCAAGGCAGAAGCAAAGATGGGAGGGATCACTCCGCTTAAGTTGAGTTTAATGGGGATGTAATTCATAATCCGCTTATTTTGGTTTTGCATCATCACCTTACGGGCGTAAGAAATGGGAATGCGTCTTTCAGCCAGTTCTACATAGATGATTGCAAAGATAGTTGCTAGGACGATCGCCACAATCCCAATTAAGACTAAAATATTGATAAC
Source organism: Helicobacter sp. L8 (assembly GCF_003660355.1). Lineage (NCBI taxonomy): Bacteria > Pseudomonadati > Campylobacterota > Epsilonproteobacteria > Campylobacterales > Helicobacteraceae > Helicobacter > Helicobacter sp. L8. Next base: position 12,737 of record NZ_QXQR01000005.1, on the reverse strand, counting down.
CCCCGTATTGACCAAGTTAAAAGTCCCCGCAATGGCAGAGGGGATACCAGAGACAATGCCCGCAAAGATGATAAGGCTAATTCCATTACCCACACCTCTTTGGGTGATCTGCTCGCCAATCCACATTAAAAGCATAGTGCCCGTGAGCATAGAAAAAGTAGCCAAGATCAAAAAAGTTTGCATGGATACCATGATTGCCCCATTGGGACCATGTCCGATGCTACGCAAGCCAAAGGAAACACTAATGGCTTGGATAATGGTGATCCCAATAGTCGCATAGCGCACGATTTGCATGTATTTTTGCATCCCATCGCGCTCTTTTTTCATCTTAGCCAAATTAGGAAAAGTCGCGCTCAAAAGCTCCATAATAATAGAAGCCGTGATATAGGGCATGATCCCCAAAGAAATAATGCTCAAGCGCGAAACCGCATTCCCACTAAACATGTTGAAAAGCCCTAGCGCGTTGCTAGAATTGCTATCAAAAAAGGATTTAATGGCGGCTAGATCCACCCCGGGAATGGGGATGTAAGCTAGCACCCTATAGAGAAACAAATACCCTAGGGTGATAAAAATCTTGGTGGCGATGGCTTTTGTCATTTTTGGTCGCTGGTGCGAATTCTCTCATCTTGGATTTTAGAGGCAAGCTCCTTAGCTCCCGCCCCAATGAGTTTAACTTTCTCAATGTAAGAGGGAAATGGATGCACTTTTTTAATGAGTTCCAAACTCAAGGTTTCCAACTCAAAAACCTCTTTGTGCTTTTCCACATTGATCGCATACACAACCCCCCTAGTGCGGCTTTTAAAGCCCACCTTAGGCAAACGGCGTTGCAAGGGCTGTTGCCCCCCTTCAAACCCGCGTTTTTGTTTGTAACCTGTGCGCGCAGTTTGTCCCTTACCTCCCCTTGTGGCAGTCTTGCCCATTCCAGAGCCCTGCCCTCGACCTACGCGCTTGGTGTGCTTGACACTCCCCTTTGCGGAGTGTAATTTTTCCAATGCCATAAAAACTCCTATCCCTTGATTTTAGAAAGCGCATCAAAGGTAGCGCGCACCACATTATAGGGGTTGTTAGACCCTAAAGATTTTGTCAAAATATCCTTAATACCGGCTAACTCGATCATGGGGCGTGTCGAACCTCCAGCGATCACGCCCGTCCCCTCAGAGGCAGGTTTGAGCAAAATGCGACTCGCATTGTATTTGCACTCGATGTCATGGGCGATGGTTGTGCCCTTGATCTTGACTTCAATGATGTTTTTAAACGCGTCATCAATAGCCTTTTTGATCGCATCGGGCACTTCCTTAGCCTTACCCAAGCCAAAGCCCACAAGCCCATTTTTATTGCCCACAACCACCAAAGCGTTAAAACGAAAACGCCGCCCGCCTTTGACCACTTTGGTAACGCGCCCGATATTCACCACCACTTCTGAAAACTCTTCTTTGTTGATCTGCATGCTAATCCTTAAAGCGCGATTTCTTGGGCGCGTAGGGTGTCTGCAAAAGCTGCCACCACGCCATGGTATAAATACCCGTTACGATCATAGACCACCTTATCAATACCCTTCTCTTTGAGATTCTGCGCAAAGATGAGCGCGAGTTTTTTGCTATCCTCTACATTTTTCCCCAGCCCTAATTTTTTGCCATCTACATGCGCTAAAGTCGCGTGCGCGTTGTCATCAATGGCTTGGGCGTAAAGATGTTTATTGGATCTAAAAATGCTCACACGGGGACGCTCCTGCGTGCCAAAAACTTTAGAGCGCACCCGCATTTTGCGCTTGGCTCTTTGGAGTTTTTTCTTTGCTAAAATGCTTGCTGTCATGCTCACTCCTTATTTTTTAGCCGTCTTACCAGCTTTGCGTAAAATCACTTCATCACTGTATTTAATGCCCTTGCCCTTGTAGGGTTCAGGGGGGCGGTAAGCACGAATATCTGCGGCAAGCTGCCCGATTTGTTGCTTATTGCTCCCTTTTAGGGTGATGGTGTTTTTATCCACTACCACCTCCACGCCTTCAGGGATGGGGTGTTTGACTGGATGGCTAAAACCTAGAGTGAGCTCTAAGACCTTGTGCCCTAAAGCCGCTTTATAGCCTACGCCATTGATCTCTAGAGTCTTGCTAAAGCCCTTGTCTAGTCCCACCACAATATTATTAGCCAAAGCGTTGTAAGTCCCCCAAAACGCCTTGCTCTGCGCGCCCTCTCCTATGGGTTCAAAGCGCAAAGAATCGCCCTCTAGCACAATCCCCACACGCCCGTGTGTCTCTAAAGTTTGGCTGGTTTTATTGTTCTTAAAATGCAAGCAAGTCCCCTCTGCACTCACCTGCACCCCGCTAGGGATTTTGATCACTCTCTTACCAATTCTTGACATGCCACACTCCTACCAAATGCTACAAAGCACCTCACCGCCTACATTTTGCTTGTAAGCTTCCTCATTGGTGATCACGCCCTTAGAAGTGCTGACCACAATCACACCATACCCATTTTTAAAGCGTTTGAGTTCGCTAGCCTGTTTGTAGAGTCTGCGCCCCGGTTTGCTCAAGCGTTTAATCTCACTAATGAGTGCACGCCCCTTGTCATCATAAGCCAATTCCACAGAGATGAAGTCTTTCCCTTCTTTTTGCACCACTTGGTAATTAGCGATGAAACCCTTATTTTTGAAAATTTCTAAGATAGACACCACGATTTTGGCATAATACAACTCTGTAACCTCTAAACGGCGCATACTCGCGTTCCGAATGCGTGTTAAAGAATCCGCAACAATATCATTCACCATGACGACCCCTTACCAACTAGCTTTTCTAAGACCGGGAATCAAGCCCTCACTGCCCATTTTCCTCAAGCAAACCCGGCATAAACCGAAGTCTTTGTAGACAGAGCGAGGTCTCCCACAGATATTACAACGGGTATAAGCGCGCGCCTTGAACTTTGCCTTTCTGTGGGTTTTTGCAATCATTGATTTTTTAGCCATTAGCGCCCTTTTGCAAAGGGCATTCCGAGCAACTCTAGCAACTTAAATGCCTCCTTATCGTTATTTGTAGAAGTGATGATGGCGATGTTGAGTCCATGGGTTACCATGATGTCATCATAAACCACCTCCGGGAAAATTAACTGCTCATTTAAACCAAAACCATAATTCCCCCGCCCATCAAAACCATTCCTAGACACCCCTCTAAAGTCTTTCACTCTAGGCAGAGCGATCACGATCAATTTCTCCAAAAAGTTAAACATAACCCTATTTCTAAGCGTTACTTTTACACCCACTGCCATATTTTCACGGATTTTAAAGCCCGCTACGGATTTTTTGGCTTTGGTGATCACTGCCTTTTGTCCGGCGATGAGCGAAAGAGTTTGGGCGATGTTTTGCATGATCTTAGCGTCTTTAGCATAATCCCCCGCCCCTACACTGAGCACAATTTTTTCCAGCTTAGGCAAGAGCATGGGATTTTTGATCCCTAACTCCTCTGCTAATTTCTTTTTTACCTCTTTTTCATAGAAGTTTTTCAAGCCGTCCATCGCGCCTACTCCTTCTCTTTTTTAACATTGGAGATGTGCATAGGCATCTCTTTAAAAGTGTGCCCACCTTTAGGGTTATCGTCCGTGGGTTTGATGGCTTTTTTGACCAATTTACAACCCTCTACTACAAGTTGAGATTTCTTAGGGAACACGGCAAGCACCTTGCCCACCTTACCCTTGTCATCTCCGGCGATCACTTTAACCATGTCGTCTTTTTTAATTTTGCATTTCATTAGAGAACCTCCGGAGCCAGCGAGATGATTTTCATAAAATTCGCATAACGCACTTCTCGACTCACAGGACCAAAAATGCGTGTGCCTACCGGGTCGCGCTTGGCATCCAAGATCACAGCAGCGTTATCATCAAAGCGAATCAGCGAACCATTAGGGCGTTGCACTTCTTTTTTGGTGCGCACGATCACCGCCTTAACTACCTGCCCTTTTTTGACTTTACCATTGGGGATTGCTTTTTTCACAGAAGCGACAATCACATCGCCCACGCTCGCATAGCGTTTATGACTCCCTCCTAAAACCTTAATGCACATGATTTCTTTGCCCCCGCTATTATCCGCAACGACCAATCTTGTAAAGCTCTGTATCATGAAACTCCTTTCACCAAAATGTCTTTCAGCGCAAAGGTTTTGGTTTTAGAAACGGGCTTGCATTCCACCGCGCTCACAAAATCCCCCACTTGGCATGCGTTCTTCTTGTCGTCAATGGTGTATTTTTTAAAGCGTTTGACGATCTTGCGGTATTTGGCATGCAAGACTTTTCTCTCCACTAAAATCACGGCACTACAAGCACCAATCTTATTGATCACTCTCCCTTGAATGGTGCGCTTGTGGGGTTGTTTAGATTCCATACTCTACCTCTTTTCCACCAAATGCACACCCGCCTTCATTTGGCTTAAAGCGGTGTGGATACGCGCGATGTTCTTGCGCGTCTTTCTAATCTCGCTTGGGTTGCTCAGTTGCATGGTCTTGAGTTTGACACGCAACTCAAAGAGCTCCAGTTTTTTGTCCTTCAGCATTTTCTCTAACTCCTGTCTGCCCTTGCCCTCTAGCTCAGTAAATTTCATTTTCGCTCTCTTTGGTTACAATTTTTGTCCTAAAGGGGAGCTTGCGCTGGGCTAAAGCTAAAGCCTCTCTAGCTAAACTCTCCTCAATTCCTAGCATTTCATAAACAATGCGCCCGGGTTTGATATTCATCACCCATTTTTCCACAGAACCCTTCCCCTTCCCCATCCGGGTCTCTAAGGGTTTAGCGCTCAAGGGCTTGTCAGGGAAAACGCGAATCCACACTTTCCCCGCTCTTTTAATATGGCGCGTCATGGCTACCCGTGCGGCTTCAATTTGGCGCGAATCGATGCGCCCGTGTTCTACAGCCTTGATTCCAATATCCCCAAAGGCAAGCTTGACTCCGCGCGCACATTTGCCCCGATTTCTGCCCTTCATCTGCTTGCGGTATTTCGTTTTCTTAGGCATCAACATGGCTATTCTCTCCCTCTTCTAGGGCGTCTATTTACCCTCTCTTCGCTTTCTTCCTCGCGTTTTTCTGTTTGGATACCTTTTTGCAAAACCTCGCCTTTAAAGATCCAAACTTTAACCCCGATGATCCCATAAACCGTCATCGCTTCTGCAAAACCATAATCGATTTTAGCCCGCAGAGTGTGCAAAGGCACGCGCCCCTCCATATACCACTCTGTGCGCGCGATCTCAGCCCCAGCTAAACGCCCCGAAACGCGCACTTTAATGCCACGCGCCCCAGACTTCATAGCCGTTTGCATGACCTTTTTCATCGCGCGTCTAAAAGCTACGCGTTTTTCTAGCTGGGTGGCGACATTCTCGGCACACAACTGTGCGTCCGCTTGGGGGCGTTTCACCTCTTTGATATTCACAGAGATTTCTTTCTTAATCAACTCTTTCAAAGAGAGTTTGATCTTTTCAATATCCACGCCCTTTTTACCGATGATAAGCCCGGGTCTAGCAGCCACCACAGTGATACGCAATTTCTTAGCAGCGCGCTCGATGACGATCTCACTCACCCCCGCATAATAGAGTTCTTTTTTTAGGAATTTACGGATTTTGTAATCTTCTTCAATGTTACTCACCGTGTCCTGTGCTCCGGGAAACCATCTAGAAGCCCAGTTTCTATTGATCCCCAGTCTCAAACCAATTGGATTAACCTTTTGACCCATCTACTTCTCCCCTCCTTGCTTGCCCACTTTGACTAAAATGTGCGATGTAGGTTTTCTAATAGCTGTAGCTCTGCCTCTAGCACGGGGCATGTGGCGTTTGAGCACGGGACCTGCATCCACACGGCAACTTAATACAGACACAGATTTAGAATCATACCCGCCATTATAGACCGCCGCGCTAATCACCCTAGAGAGAAGCCTAGCAGCTTTATTGGGGGTGAACTCCAAGCGCGCAATCGCTAACTCTGCATTCATACCCTGGACTTGTCTAGCTAACAGCCTAGCCTTAGTGGGCGAGAGCCTGCTGTATCTAAGTAACGCCGTGCTCATTTGTTTTCCTTTGTGTGGTAGTGTGCCATGCTACTTGCCTATCTTCTTTTGCACTGTGCCCTTATGCCCTTTGAAAGTGCGTGTGGGCGCAAATTCACCTAATTTATAGCCAACATGGTTTTCTGTGATATAAACGGGGATAAAAATCCTGCCATTATGCACGCTATAAGTCAAACCAATCATTTCGGGCAGAATGGTGCTACGGCGCGACCAAGTTTTAATGGGCTTATTGTCTTTTTTGGCTTTGTGTTTGAGCGTTTTTTCCATGAGGTGTTTATCAATAAAGGGACCCTTTTTAATCGACCTTCCCATCGCTACTTACCTTTCTTTCGTGAAATAATCAGGCGATCGCTGGCTTTTTTGCGTCTAGTTTTATAGCCTTTAGTGGGCATGCCCCATGGCGATACGGGGTGTCCGCTAGAGCCAGTTTTGCCCTCCCCACCCCCATGGGGGTGATCGACTGGGTTCATGGCACTTCCGCGCGTCTGGGGGCGCACGCGTTTATAGCGGTTGCGCCCAGCTTTGCCAATGCTAGTGTTAATGAAATCCTCATTGCCCACTACACCAATACTTGCCATGCATTCGCTCAAGATGTAACGCATCTCACCACTGGGCATGCGCAAAATCGTGTATTTGCCCTCTCTACCCATGATTTGCGCGCTCATCCCAGCACTGCGTGCCAGCTGTCCGCCCGCTCCCGGGTGCATCTCAATATTATGCACGATGGTCCCAATGGGGATACTCCTAAGTTTCATCGCAAAACCCACTTTAATGTCTAAGCCCTCCTCTGCAGCTACAACCACATCTCCCACTTTCAAACCACTAGGTTGTAAAATATAGCGTTTGTCTCCATCGGGATAAACCACTAAGGCGATACGGGCGTTACGGTAAGGATCGTATTCAATGGTTGCCACCTTGCCCTCTATGCCAAATTTATTGCGTTTAAAATCGATGATGCGATAGAGCCTCTTAGCTCCCGCCTCTTTATGGCGGCTGGTGATCTTGCCACTGTGGTTTCTACCCGCGTGGGCGGGGAGTTTGATAAGAAGCTTTTTGACACTGGGTTTTGCGCTGATGTCTTTAGAATCCAAACCGCTCATAAAGCGGCGGCTGGGGGTGTAAGGTTTGTAAGTTTTAATTGCCATGCTCTATCCTTATGCGCTCAAAGCGGTGATATTGGCATCTTTAGGGAGCTTGACATAGAATTTCTTCGTGCCAACGCGTTGCCCCAATCTGCCCCTAAAGCGTTTGATTTTCCCTTGTTGCCTCAGCGCGTTGATCTTTAGGGGCACAAACCCAAAGTAATCTTTGAAGATAGCTTTGAGTTGGTTTTTGCTCACCCCCATTGCGGTTTGCACTACAATCACCCCGCTTTCTTGCATGGATAAAGATTTTTCTGTATAAAGAATGGATTTGATGTCAGTGATGTCTGCCATGCACTCTCCTTTAAGCTGTTACAAGCGTCTCAAACGCTGCTTTTTCCACCACAACCGCGCTGTAGGTTGCAACAAGATAGGCATCAACTTCGCTTGTTTCTACTACATAACAGTTGCGTAAATTCCTAAAAGCTAGGTAGTTATGCTCCTCTAGGCGTTGTGTGATCACCAACACATCCCTTTGTTGCAAGCTTTGCAAAAACGCGTGCGCGTCCTTAGTCTTGCGACTAGGGACATCGATCTTATCTACCACGAGCAATTTCTCTGCTAACGCCTTTTGTCCTAAGGCGTATTCTAGAGCCAGTTTTTTCTGCTTTTTGTTGATCTTGAGATCATAATTGCGCGCGTTAGTGGCTCCGTGGGACACGCCACCGCCCACAAAGATAGGAGAAGTGATACTCCCAGCGCGTGCACGCCCCCCACCTTTTTGATTCCAAGGTTTTCTACCCCCCCCACTCACTGCGCCACGATTTTTAGTTTGCGCGTTATTAGCCCTAGCTTGGGCGCGGTAATATTTGACATACAGATACAAATTGTGCTCTTTAATCTCTTTAAAGCGCGCGGGCAGGTCTAATTCCCCTATCTGCTGGCATTTTCGATCCAACACTCTTGCTTTCATGCTCTCCCTTTCTATTTAATGGCGATCCTGCCATAGGCTCCGGCATAACCTACCACAGAACCTTTTAACACCAAAATTTTACTTTCTTTATCAAAAGAGAGCACCTCATTGTGGCAGGTTACTTTTTCATTCCCATAATGCCCTGCCATTTTCTTGCCCTTTTGCACGCGTCCGGGCCACTCTCTATTCCCAATAGAGCCCAAACGGCGGTGAAAACGGCTTCCGTGCGCGGCAGGTCCGCCTTGAAAATTCCAACGCTTCATCGCGCCACTAAACCCGCGCCCCTTAGTGTAAAAAGTCGCCTTAACGCGCTTGGCATCTTCTAAGGGCTCTAGAGGTAGATCGCCCAACTGGGCTACTTGGGCGTTAAGAGTGGCAAAATGGTTAAATTCCTTGCTTAAATTGTATTTTTTCTGTTGCCCAGCAATAGCCTTATTGTGGGTCTTGTGCAAGGGATAGGCGACTAAAACCTGCTTATCCTTGATTTCACACACCTTGCTATCTAGGACTTTGAGTAGGGTTACTGCCATACTCTGCGTCCCCACAACCCTACTCATGCCAATTTTTTGCACCAAATATTCCATCTGTATCCTTTACTTACCCTCTATGGAAGTTACTTCTACATCCACCTCAGGGGCTAAATCCAATTTCATCAAGCTATCCACAGTTTCAGGCGTAGCTGACATAATGTCAATCAAACGGCTATGCACGCGGATTTCAAATTGCTCTCGAGAATCTTTATTGATGTGAGGGGATCGTAAAACGGTGTAGCGTCTATTGCGCGTGGGTAGGGGAATGGGACCCCTAATCTCTGAACCCGATCGCTTCACGGCCTCCACAATCGCCAGCACCGATCGATCCAACACCCTATGATCGTAAGCCTTGAGTTTCAAGCGTATCTTTTCCATGTTTCCTCTCTGTGGGCTTTCAAATTAAAAGCTCCAATTTTAAACAAAAAGTGTTCACAAGTCAAGCACTAAGCCTATTTCTAGGCATTTCTTACTCTAATATTTTCCTTATTAAAAGGAAAATATGCTAGAATGGACACCATGTTAGATGCGATTTTGCAAGAGGGCTTTAAGCATGCCCTAGCCCAATCACCAGCTAGGTCTTTTGCCACCACTTCTGCTAAACTCTTGCTCTATGGGAGTGCTAAAGTGGGTAAGAGCGTGTGCGCGTTGGGACTAGCGCGAGGCTTCAAGCACCCCATTTATGTAGATGGACATGACACGCGTCTAGAAATGCCCCAGCTTGAGGACGCGCTTTTAAAGCTCTATTTGGAAAACAAAATGGATATTTTGATCGCCAAGCACTGCCCTAGAGACCTTCGTTTACCCCCTTTGGCACGCACTATTTTGATCCAATTTACCCCCACACCCCTGCCCCAGGGTTTTAGCGCACAAGCGATTTCGCCATTGAGTTTCACGCAATACATGCAAGCCCACAAGGGCGAAGCCCTAAGTTCCCTATTTGCGCGCTTTCTCAAAGCGGGTAATTGCCCGGCTACCTTGCACTTGAATCCCTCTCAAAATCTCTACCGCACCCAAGAGATTTATAAACTCTTCTTGGGGACGCAATTCCCCCTTTTTAAAGCCCTGTTGCGCTTCCAAGCCTTAAATATCACCACGCATCATCTCTATACCCAGCTTAAAAAAACTCTCAAACTCTCTAAGGACACCTTTTATGCTTTCATGCATTTCTTGCAAGAGAGTCAGAGTATTTTTCTTATTCCCCACTACAACGCTCCCACAAAACCACGCAAACTCTATTTTGGTAACTTCGCCCTGCCCTACGCTCTAACCCCCACCCACCACCTCCCCTGTATCTTTGAAAACATGGTTGCCCTAGAGTTAATGCGCCACTTCAAGCAACTTTACTACCAACACCCCTTTTTAATCGCCCACTCTTTTTACTTTTTCCCTCTAGCCTTCCCCTCCCAAGAACACCTAGATCACAAACTTACCTCTCTTTTAAAACTCACCCCTCCTAAACATCTCTTTATCATCACGATCAATTTTGAAAAACTTGGCAAGGTGGGCACATTGCCCTACCACGCTTGCAGCTTTAGCCACTTTGTCTTAGAAATTTTGCCCACCCTAGGGGCAAATTAGCTATAATGCCCCAAAAAGTTAAGGATGTCTTTTGCGCCCGCGTGTGCCAACCAAACAAATTTCTATTGGGTCTGTAGCCATTGGGGGTAATGCCCCCATTAGCACCCAAAGCATGACCTTTAGCAAAACGCACGACATTACAGCGACTAAGAGCCAGATCGATCGCTTGAAATTAGCCGGGGCGGATTTAGTGCGCGTGGCTGTGCCCCATAAAAAGGACGCGCTCGCGCTCAAAGAGTTAAAAAAGCTCTCTTGCTTGCCCCTCATTGCGGATATTCATTTTCATCACCAATTTGCTTTGATCGCCGCTGAGAGCGTGGATGCAATCCGCATCAACCCGGGCAATATTGGATCGCATGAGAAAATCAAGGCGGTCGCTCAGAGTTGCAACGCGCGTAATTTGCCCATTCGTATTGGGATCAATGGGGGGAGCTTAGAAAAACAATTTGAAATCAAATACGGGGCGACCCCTGAAGGGATGGTGCAATCTGCCCTTTATAATATCAAACTCTTAGAGGATGCGGGCTTTAACAATATCAAGGTGTCGCTAAAAGCTAGTGATGTAGAGCGCACCATTCTAGCCTACCAGCAGCTGCGCCCCCTAGTGCCCTACCCTTTTCATTTGGGGGTTACGGAGGCGGGGAGCTTGTTTCACTCCAGCATTAAAAGCGCGATGGCTTTGGGGCAGTTATTGCGTGAGGGGATTGGAGATACGATTCGTGTCTCTATCACTGGGGAGTTAGAAGAAGAGATTCGCGTGGCTAAGGCGATTTTGCGCTACAGCGGGCGGCAAAAAGAGGGCATTACCTTTATCTCTTGTCCCACCTGTGGGCGTATTGAGTCCGACCTAGTGGCTTTGATGAGTCAAGTGGAGCAACGCCTAGCCCATGTCAAAATCCCTTTAGATGTGAGTGTGATGGGCTGTGTGGTCAATGCCTTAGGCGAAGCCAAACACGCTGACATCGCGATCGCCTTTGGCAAAAAAAGCGGACTTATCATCAAAAAAGGCAAAGTGATCCACAAACTGCCCGAAGATCAGTTATTAGAAACCTTTGTCAGCGAAGTGCAAAATCTTGCTCTAGAAAAACAAAAAGAGGATATATATGCAGAAATTTAAACTATTTGTGAGCGATTATCAAAACTCCCCTAACTACAGAAAACCCCTAGCCTTTGGGATCGCTAAGATCGCGCGCGGGCAAAAGAGCGCTAAACCCCTATGTGCCACCTTTCCGGTTTTAAATTGGGGTGAGGAGTGCTTGGGTTCTTATGCGGTTTTCATGGAGGCTATTAAGCACGCTAGCCCCTTATACGCGCAAGAAGAGGGTAAGATTAGCGAGGTGGTTTATGGGATTGATAAAGACTTTATTTACAAAGCTCTAGAACTCTACGCCCCTTTTTTGCAAGAGGTGTTGCACAATAAAAATAGCCACAAGAATATCAAGGTGGTTTTAGAATTAGCCCGCGCGCTGGATCGCCATCAACTCTACACTACTAAGGTGCACGAGGTGCATCCTAGTTGTGAGATCGCCACCAGAGAGCACACCCCAACTCTAGCCACGCACTACCACCACAATTACCACTTGGTGGTGATCTATGAGGATAAACCTTGTGCTAGCTTGGAGAGTGCTTACATGAAATTGCTAGCCCTCTCTTTGGGTAAAGCCCCTTTGCGTTCTTTGAATTTAGAGGGCATTTTCTCCCTCCTACCCAATGTGGCTTGGAGCGGTAATAGTGCCTATGAATTAGAGTGGCTCAGAGAAGAAGAAATCACTTTGAAAATGCAAGATCAATACCCCTGCATTGATTTCATAGACAAATTCCCCCGCTACTTGATGCAAGTCTTGCCTCAAGTAGATAGTATCCGTCTGCTAGACAGCGCAAAAACGCGCTTTGGGGCGTATTTGGGCAAGGGGGGTTATACCCAAATGCCCGGAGCTAGTTATATTAATTTCAATGCCGGCGTGGAGGGGGCTTGCATGAATGAGGGACGCATTAGCTCCTCTGTGTTGGTAGGGGAGGGAACAGACATTGGCGGGGGGGCGAGTGTGCTAGGCGTGCTCTCTGGGGGCAATAGCCAGCCCATTAGCATTGGTAAAAATTGCCTGCTGGGAGCTAATTGCGTGCTGGGCATTAGCTTGGGAGATGGTTGCATTGTGGACGCGGGAATCGGGATATTAGCAGGAACTATTTTTGAGATCAACCCTAAGAGCGCGCAGGAACTCCAGAAAATTAACCCCCATTTCACCCCCAAGCCTGAGGGTCTTTACAAGGGCAAAGAACTTTCCGGGTTACACGGCTTGCATTTTAGACAGGAGAGTCAGAGTGGGAAAATGCTTGCCCTAAGAAGCGTGCGCAAGATCGCCCTCAATGAAAGTTTACACCGCTAGTTTTATGTTAAAATGGGGACTTGAAGTCATCTAAGGGGTTTGCATGAAGGCGTGGGTTTTCAAGGCGTGGTTGGGCTATTTGGCTTGTGCGCTTTTTCTCTATGGGGCTGATCCTACCCCCAGCCAAACCCCCCCGGTAGCTCCCCCTTTGCCCC
>NZ_QXQR01000055.1:0-861 GCF_003660355.1 Helicobacter sp. L8 | reverse complement strand
TAAGGGGGGCGAAGTGGTGGGTGGGGTTTGGGCTGGCGTAGATGGGGCGGGGTTTGGGACAGTGGGGGGGGGTGTAGGGAGGGTAAGCCAAGTTCTTGAGATGGGCAGGGGCATAAAGGTTTGGGAGGGGCTTATAGGGGGGGTAAAACTAGCTTGAGGGGTGGGGTTTGCATAAGCGCGCGCTTGGGGCGCGCCCAAGGAACGCTCAATACCATCATCAAAAGCTTGAGGGGTGGGGTTGTTGACACTGGGGGAACTTGGGGAAATGGCGCGCGCACGAGTCGACCGAGTCGATCTAGAAGTGGTGGCGCGTCTAGTGGAAGGGCGTGTACTAGAAGAACGCGTTCTACTTGTGCGTGCACGCGCGCTGGTGGATTCAGAGGTGGTGGCGCGTGTATTGCTAGATCGAGGGGTGGTGGACCTAGCAGAAGTGGCGCGCGGGGTGGTGGGTGGCGCGCTGGTAGAATGGGCTTTAGAGGCACGAAAAGTGTTAGATCGAGCAAAAGAGCGCGTTTTAGCCGACCGAGTCGATCTAGAAGTGGTGGCGCGCCTAGTGGAAGCGCGGGGGGTGCGCGCTGCGGGGGTGGGGGATTGTGGGGCACTGTGTAATTCTAGAGTTTGTGGGCGTGTGTGTGTAACAAGCGTAGGGCTTGGGCTTACCCCCTCAATCCCCTCAAGGTTGGGCTGGTAGGCGGTGTAATCGGCGTAACTCACTCCTAAAAGAGTCGCCATTTTCTTAGGATCGCTCTCTTTAAAGTGAATCCGTGTGCCTTTGGGGATCGCTTTGAGTTTGAGCGCGCCCAAATCTTGGGAGGTTTTAAGGGGAGGGAGGGAGGTGGCGTTAGGGGGGTTTAGGGGTTT
>NZ_QXQR01000054.1:0-906 GCF_003660355.1 Helicobacter sp. L8 | reverse complement strand
TTTTGTCTTCCTTAGTTTGTTTCTACCTTGTCAAGCGCATTCCAGATTTCATAAATGGTATCTTTGGCACAAGCGGGGGTGTGGGAGCAGTTACAGAGATGATGCAAAAGATAGGGACAAGCATAGGGGGGGCAGTGGTAGGAGGTTCTGCAGTGGTAGCAGCCAATAAGATAACTCAGGCTTACTAGAGTGCAGGGGGAGGGTTAGCAGGAGTGAGAGCAGGATTAGGTGCTTTAGCTACAATGGGAGCTACAGGGGGAGTTAGTGCTGTAACTAATAGAGAGTCCATTAGCTCGGGAGTGAAGTTTGGTGTGCATACCATCAAAAGTGCTTTAGGGAGTGGATTTACAGCAGGTAATAATGCAAGTAATCAATACAGCCCCTCAAACAACGCGCCTAATAGCAACAAAGCAGATGAGAGGATCAAAAAAGAGGGTGAATGAATTATAGCTAAAAAATGTTACAATGAACCCAATTTTTGAGTTTTTTTGAAAAAGGGTTTTTTCATGCAACAGACTTTAAAGCGTGCGCTAAAGGGTGTTGGTTTAGCGGGTTTTTTGCGACCTGTGCTTATGGTGAGAGTGTGGAATACTATTCTACACACAAACAAGAGCGAGAGAAGGTGTTGAAAGAGTGCGACAGACTTTTCCCAATTTGAGTGAAGCTCAAGAAGCTAAATGTGAACGCGCAGAGAAAGGAAGAGATTAGCAGGCCAGCGTATAAGAGAACAGAAGAAAACTAGCTTAACTGCAATGCTGGTGCAGTGTTACACAAGAATGGCAGATGGGCTAGAAAAAGGGCAAGATGTCCTCAAAACAGATAAGAAATGCGGGTTATTAGTTAGGAGGAGTGCATTCGTTACTTATACCTTTGGATACTATCCATTGCCTCAGTTATACGATACCA
>NZ_QXQR01000053.1:0-924 GCF_003660355.1 Helicobacter sp. L8 | reverse complement strand
TCTTAATAGATCGTGTATCTGCTCGGGTTCTAGTTGCAACTCTGCTAACTCTTGGGGGGTTTTAAGGGGGGTTGTGGTAGTATCCTCTTTTGAGTTTAAAGGGAGATTGTCCGCCCCTTTAGTTAAATCCTTAGCGCGTGCTGTCTTAAGGGTTTTCTTTTTAAGTGCTGTTGTGTTAGACTCCCCAACAGAGGTTAAGGGTTCATCTGCAGAAGTCAGTGCAGGATTAAACTTAGTGCTATAAGCGGGCAGGTTCGCACTATAGCCCTTTAATCTCTTCGGGAATGTCCCCTTTTGTCCTTTTATAACTTGTAATAATCCATATGTTCTCCCCTTTTCTATCCCATCCCTTAGACAACCCCACTAAATAGTATTCATCGCCTTTTTTAAGCCATATGGTGTCCCTACCATCTTTACTAACAGCTATGCCTTTATGCACAATCTCCTCAATACCATTTCCTAATTTCTCTAAAGGGCTAGCTCCCTCAAACCCCTTAAAGTCATCAATATGCTTTTCTAAAATCTTAGACAAACCATAGGGCTTTAAAGGTTTGCCATTAACATCTTTTAAACCCTGCAACGCTTGCGCGTTTGCTCCCCACACCAAATCAATATACCCCAACCCCTCTTTATAAAACGCCCCGGCTACTTGCCCGCGTTTTTCTTTTAAAAGCTTAGCTACAGCTTCTGCGCCTTTGCCTGCATACTCTGCAAAGTTTTCGCCAAAGGCGGGATTGGCTTCAATTTTAGAGGCTTTCTCTGTGCTGCTAACTTCACTTTTAGAGGTCTCCTGCTTTTTAACTGGAGGCTTTTGCGCGCTCTGCTTGGGCGTATACTTAGCTGGGAACACCGCATTAGCCTTTTGCCCATGCATTTTCTCCCACTTGGCAATGAGCTTTTCATACAAGTTCTTAATTTCTAGCA
>NZ_QXQR01000052.1:0-1125 GCF_003660355.1 Helicobacter sp. L8 | reverse complement strand
TAACAAGGCTCAAGAGCAAGAAGCAGACTTTAAACAACTCTTAGAGGGGTTAGCCCAGCCTAGTAGCCAGTTAGAGGCTAGCCATATTGTAAAGAGTGTGGGGAGTATTGAGGAGAAACTAGGCTACTATGGCGGGGATAGCACAAGAGTAGATGACTTTTTAAGAGCGGCAGTGATTGCGCCCAGTAGAGAACACCTAAATTCCCAACTTGTGGATATTACCCAGCACTTGCAAACCCAAGGCATACCCCACCGCATTGAGTATAAGCAAAACACCAGCGGGTATAAGGGTGTGCATATCCAATTTAACTATAACGGGGTAGGGAGTGAAATACAATTACACACGCAACAAGGGTGGGATGTTAAGAAACGCTTAGATGAGATTTACCATGTGTTGAGGGAGCACGAAATCAACCCAACTCTAACCCAAGCAGAGTGGGAACGCTTGAACCGAGAAAGTAAAAGATTAGCTCAAGATTTCGATGTAGATATTAGCGACTTTACTTCTTTTGAAGTCATCTCTACAGAGTCTAAATCTGCAGCATCGCTAAATTCACGGAACGCAACAAATGAAGAGAATTTAACCCATATTCTACGCTTAAAGTCAAATTCAAAAGCCCCACCCTCATCTGATGCGAGTGCATACAATCGCCCCGATTCTGTATTAAGCCAAAAAGACGAAATTTTAACCGGGGGTAAGGGGATTGATGAATCCATTGACACTCCTTTATCTAAAGATAGCACATCCCCCCTTAAAACCCCCCAAGAGTTAGCAGAGATTCAACTAGAACCCGAGCAGATACACGATCTATTAAGAGAACGCTTTAGACAAAGAGATATTTGGGGCGCACAGCACACCATCAAAAACCACCCTGCACGCATAGAGGATAGAAAGAAAAAAATTGAGATCGCCCAAAGGGGGGATTTAGAGGAGCAGGCAATAGCACTTATAGAAAAAATTAACAAGGCACCTAGATCACAAAAACAAAAACTTTACGAACAGCTAGAGGCAAACCAAGACGCAAGAGACATAGACCTACACAAGCGCATCATAGAGGGCTATGAAAGAGAGATTGAGAGGGCTAAAAAATATCTAGCTAGATACCAAAAAGCCCAAGAGTTTAG
>NZ_QXQR01000051.1:0-1196 GCF_003660355.1 Helicobacter sp. L8 | reverse complement strand
CTCTATGAAGTCCTTTGCCCCCTGTGATTGGAAAGTCCCCTGCTTAAGCTTGTCTAATCTCTTAAAAAAGGCTTGGCTATCAAAGACGCTTAAATCTTGCTCTTGGATCAGACTTTTTTCAAAAAGGCGGTTTAACATGTGCAATTCTAAGACTTGGCGATTCTGTGGGCTAAGAGAGCGCGTAAGTTGGCTAAAATTATCTAAATTATCTCCCTGCCCTTTGGCAAACTTCATCAAGCTATCTAGCGCCTCTTGTTCGCTTTTGTGCGCGTCTCTTAGCCCTAGCTTTTTAACTAGCTTGCTGGTGGCTTTCATTTGGGCGTAATCTTTGAGCGCGGTAGAAAAGAGTTGCTGGTATTTATTAGCCACTTGGGGGGGCAATTGGGCAAAGAGATCATCCACCCCGCTTTTAATATCTTTTCTAATAAAGCCCTCTAATGCCCTTTGGATATGATCCCTAAAATTGGGGTCTTTGGCTTCTTTGTAATAGCTATTGAGTAGATTCAAACTTTTATGCAATTGCTTGAAGTTTACCCCATCTGGGTTATACAATAGGTGTTCCAACCCCTTTAAAAAGGGTTTGGCGATCTCTTCTAGCCCCTGATCTTTCAAGTCCCTTTTAAGGGCGTTGAAGGGCGTGGGATCAAGTTTTACTTTATACTCATCCCCCATCACCTCGCCTATGACGCGCTCCATCGCATCGCTATAAGACTCTTTAGTCCCCCTGTCTAAGTCCTCAAACACGCCCTTAATGTCCTGCGCGTTTAAATTGAGGCGTTCTAGCTCTAATTGGAGGTTTCTTGTGGTCTGGTTTAAAATCCCCTTTAGGGTGCTTTGTGCCTGCACGCTAGAGTTAGCCGCTTCAGCCAAAAAAGCCGCTAGATGCCCGCTTTCATCGGCTCTAATAGCCCTTATAAACGCCTCTTGTCTTTGGGTGTGCTTGGGTAGGCTTAAGATGTTAGCAATGGTGTCATAAGCCTTAAAGGCTGTAGAATCCTCCCCAAAGACTTCTTTTGCCTTTTTGCTTAGCGCGCTGGGCTGGGTGTTGAACTTAGCCCCCCCTCCAAAAGCTTCTGACAAGTCCTTTAGGGCGGCTTGTTGCTGCGGGGTGCTTGTTTGGTGGATGATTCTTTGAGCCGCATCCACATTACCATTGATAAGCCTTTGGGCTAGCCCTAGTCCGGGCACATAGCCGC
>NZ_QXQR01000050.1:0-1283 GCF_003660355.1 Helicobacter sp. L8 | reverse complement strand
TAGTTCTATTGCGACTTCTGTGCAGGGGGCTACACAATACCAGATCACTAAAGTTCTCTTTGACACTCTAGTGCGCACTCTGCCCTATATCCCCTTTGCTAAGATGTTAAACGATAAGGTGAGCGGAGCAGCTTTAAGGCATCATCTAAAAAGCGCGTTGCACAAGTCCCATAGTGTCAGCGAGTTTAAAACCCACTTGCGCGCTCTAGCTAGCAGAGAGGACTTTGACAACGCCACCAAAGCCCTTATTAGAGAGATTGAGGGGGGAATGCCCCCAGATGATGGAGGCGAGCCGGGGTTAAGCCGAAGGGTTGACCCCGTTGCGAGTGGGGGAGGAGGAGCGCCCAAGAGTGAGAGCGGGGGGAGTGGGGGAGATACATTATCTTTGTCTGAGTCTAGCCTTGAACTATCAGAAGAAGCATTAAAGCAGATTGAGCAGGAGGCTAGCACACTCTATCACACCGCTAAGGAGCAAGAGGCGAGCTTTAAACAACTCTTAGAGGGGCTAGGCAATAGCTATAACACTTTAGAGTTAGGGGCGTTATTAAAAAGTGAAAGTTCTATAGTTTCTAAACTCAGCAGAAAGCAGGGCAGAGTAGATGCCTTGAATGACCTTTTAAGGGGCGCGGTGATCGTACCTAGTAAGGAGCAACTAGACGGGCAATTAGTCTCAATAACCACGCATTTAAGAGAGCAGGGTATAGGGCATAGAATCGAATATAAGGAGAATGCCAATGGATACAAGGGCGTGCATATCCAGTTTAATTATAACGGAGTGCCTAGTGAAGTGCAGTTACACACCTCTAAAAATTGGGCTATTAAGAAAGAGCAAGATAGCACATACCACATCACAAGAGATAACGAAACCGCGCAAAAATTAAGCACGCAAGAAGTAGAAGCTTTATTAGAAAAAAGTAGAAAACTAGGTCAAGAGTCAGATTTAGATATTAACCTCTTTACATCATTTGAGGTTATTTTGACTGAGTCCAAATCAGCAACATCGCTAAATCTTAAAAGTGAAGCCGTAGAATTAAACTTAACCCACATTTTGCGTTTAAAATCATATTCAAAAGACCCATCTTCAGGGGCAGATAAGGCGTATAACCGCCCCGACTCTGTATTAAACCAGAATGACGACATTTTATCTTCAGGCAATGGAAACATACAAACTCCTTAAAAGAGAATAGCACATCCCCCCAAACACCCCCCTTAAGCCCTAGAGAGCAGGCACTAGCCTTTAGAGAGAGCCAAAGACAAGAGGCTTTAGAGCAGCAGCAAGCTAA
>NZ_QXQR01000049.1:0-1459 GCF_003660355.1 Helicobacter sp. L8 | reverse complement strand
TCAGGGCAGATGACATTAAGCCCAATTTCAACGCCGGGGTAGGCACACAAACGCGCACCCAAGTAGACCCCAAGCGCATAGAACAGATCGCCCAACATTTCAACCCCAGAATGATTTTTAATAGAGGGGGTTTTGATGATTTGCCCGTGATCTTAAGCGATGGGCAGGTGCTAGCAGGCAACCACCGCGCTAAGGCGATGCAAGAGTTTAGCCCTTCAAGTAAGCGCGCTTACCAGCAAGCCATCTTAGATAACTATGGGGTGCAACTCAAAGAGGGCGAACTATTAATGCGCACACCCAGCCAAGAGCTAGACAAGCAGGAGATCATCAACCTAGCAGCCGCGAGCAATAAAGAGCGCGCGCACACTTATGGGGACAAACTCATGAGCGCGCTAGGTAAATACGATGCGCACATCAACCCCGCAGAGATAGATAAGATTGTCGCCAACAAACATGAAAGCGTGGACTCTCTAGCCCTTTATATCGCCAAAGATTTAGACAAACAAGCCCAGATGCCCGACATTGAAGGGGCTAATCTAGCCCTTTTAGCCCATGTAGCGCGCAACACGCCTAATATCAGCCTAAGCCAAGCTTTAAACAACGCCCAAAAGCTCCTAAGTGTTGAGGAGTTCACCAAGCTAAAAGATATGTTTGTCAAAAACGCGAGCAATTTCTACAAACTAGCCAGAGACCCCAATCTAGCTAATTTGCACATTGCTCCCTATCTAGCCCAAGCCATAGATTCCACAGCTAGAAGCGTGCTAGCAGGCGCACGCCATGAAAACCTAAACGATCTCTATGAAAGTCTTGTTGGATTGATCAACACCACCAAGAAGGACGGAACTAACCAGTTTGTCCAAGAGTTAAACCCAGAGGTGTATCAAGACGCTTTAGCCCAGTTGCTAGGCGTAGGTTTTGCGCGTTTTGTGCGCCTTGAAAACCCTAGCCAAAATTTACACGAGTTTCTCACTAACTTGCCCAACACCTTTAAAGAACTCTTTGGACCCAGACTAGCTTTTGGGGACTTAGACTTGCCCGCGCAAAAGGCTTTAAAAGATGTGAATATGTGGGACTTTGCCTATACACTATTAAGCAATGCAGAGGGATCACAAGCTTTAAGCAGGGTGTTAGGGCTTTTGCCCCGATTAGAAAAAAAGGCAAGTCAGGCACGATTAGCTTTAGCGAGCAATCCCAAGATTCAAGCCCAAGAGAAAACACAAGCCAGAAGCGCACAGGCGTTGAAACAAGAGCCCCCCCTAGATACCAAGACCCCATCACTCTTTGGGGAGGACACAGGAAAGAGGACTTTAACCCGCATTGAGGGCAGACCCACACAAAAGATTTTCACCCAGCCCACAGAGGTGGAGATTATAGATGTAGAGGTGTTGGACCCGGCTAAATTGCTAGAGTATAAGAGCACGGCGCAGCTAGTCCAAGACGCGCACGCTAAGGGCTTGAG
>NZ_QXQR01000048.1:0-1482 GCF_003660355.1 Helicobacter sp. L8 | reverse complement strand
ATTAGAACAAGGG
Organism: Helicobacter sp. L8; assembly: GCF_003660355.1. NCBI lineage: Bacteria > Pseudomonadati > Campylobacterota > Epsilonproteobacteria > Campylobacterales > Helicobacteraceae > Helicobacter > Helicobacter sp. L8. The sequence goes on along the minus strand of NZ_QXQR01000048.1, from coordinate 1,469 downwards.
TTAGATTTTAAAGATGGTAACTACATACGACTACCTCAAAGATAGCGCAGGTCCACCAGTGGTTAAACACGGGTCCTACTTAGACGCATCGTTGAAACCATCCAATTGAGCCTATAGAAAAAATACTTAATATTTGCTTAGATAGGAAGCTTTACACGGATGAGAGAATTTTTAAAAAAGGAATGAACATGGCGTATTACTTCGCATTAGACAACTTAGATGCGAACAATTTGGCAGATTTGATCGATCGAGTGGTTATGCTTTAGTGTGAATTGTAGAGGCTTTTAGAGGACTTCATGAAAAGATTAATCCTTTTAGCCTTTTTCTTACTAGGGTGTGCGCCTAGAGTGGTGTATAAAGATGTGTTCGTGCCCACACCTTGCAATGTGCAAAAGCCTAGCAGACCGCATAAGGACTTAGGGGTGTTAGAGTATGTGCGCGCCTTACTCATCTACACGGAGAGCCTAGAAAAGGACTTAGATTTTTGCACCAAACCCCCTAAGATTAAGCCTTGATTTTGAAAAGGGGTTTTGTTAGGCTAAGGACACATAGGGGGTAGCGTAGTTTTAACCCTTGTTTTTAGAGGGCACTTGTGTTAGAGTTTTAAAAGTCCTTAAGCGATCTTTGATTAAATCCTTTTAGCCCATTACCTTAAGGACTCATAGGGGGGCGCTACATGCCAAGCACATCAACAACTCCTACCCCCCTATGAAAAGTTTTAACCCTTGTTTTTTGCAATTAAATATTTTATTATTCTCTTGCCTCTTCTCCTTGAGGCTTTTGCTTAAAAGGGCGCGGGGACACCCCAACCAAAGAACTAACGCAACCCCCCGCGCCAAAGGGAATACATGCTAGATTTCAATAGCCTTAATGAAGCTTTTAAGCTAGACTCACAGGCGTGCTTAACTTCTATGCAGGAGTTTAAGCAGGCTCTAGCCTACTACCATGGCAACCAATTACCCCCCGATGTGCTGCACATTATCTTAGAACGCGGACAGACCCCCATTGTAGAAAATATTTACAAGATGATTGTCAACAAGATACTAGGCTATAAAATCTCTGCTATTCAAGAAGTGCGCCTAACCCCACGCCAAGAGGAGGACAAGCCTCTAGCGGATTTACTCAATGATTTATTAAAGTATTTTAGCCAGAAACGCAATTTTGATAAGGAAATGATAAAGAGGGATAGGGATTTGATCATGGGGGGTTTAGGGGTGGTGGAATTGTGGGCTATTGGGGATAAAGATGGGAGTGTGGACATTGAGATCAAGGCTTTAGACCCGCAAAGCTTCATCATTGATTATTTTAGTTCAGATAGCAATGCGCTTGATGCTAGGCGTTTTCATAAAATCGTCTTATTAGATGAGCAACGCGCTAAGGCTTTATTGCCCAGTAGCGAGGTGCTCTATCTAGCCGCCCCCAAAAAGAGAGATTAGCGCGCGTGATAGAAAGCTGGGTTAAAGAGTTTG